>CAYNYM010000024.1:0-5890 GCA_964401325.1 uncultured Desulfobacteraceae bacterium
ATGTGCTCGTTGTGAAAAGGGCTCATGGAGACCAGGAGGGTTCCGAGCCCTCTGACCCTGAGCTCTTCCAGGAGTTCCCGGGCTGATTTCGGATCCTTGAACCAGGACGAATTCGTCTCCACGTACTCGATATCCACGCCACGGGCCAGGGTGGTTTCAACGACCCTCTTCAGGCCTTCCGGGTCCAGGAAGGGTTCCCCGCCGCCGATATGGACCGAACGGCACCCCAGGCCCTTGATCGTGGTAAGAACTCTTTCCAGCATGTCCTGATCCATGTAGTCTTTCGGCCACCCGGGACTGCACCCGTAAAGACAATGGGCGCACCGGGACGTGCAGGTGTAATTCGTGATCACACCCCCGGACTGAAGACGATCGATGCGGAAGAGGCCTTTATGATCATTAAGAACCGACATGGGAAACATGGTTCCTGGCAGGGTCATTCATTGCAGTATGGGAAACCCGGTCCTTTCACGCCCATGGGTTGATACTCCCGGACCATACCGATGAATGGGTAATAACGGGGATGGCATGCGGTGTCAAGAGACAAATAAAGGATCCGGATCTAGAGAGACCGGCTTTGGTTAACCCCGAAGGGTATTGATGACGGGAACCCGAGCATGACATATCGTCGTTCAAAGCTAAAAAATCCAATGAATATCGAATTGAAATTGCGAACCCCCATGCAAGGCGCTATGGTGAGAACCATGGTCTCTGTCGCCCCGCCGTTTTGAAGGGGCTGATATTTTCGCCCGGTCCCTCAGGGCCGGGTTTTTCAAAGCAAAACAAGATGGGCAAATTTCATCCATCTCCGACAGAAAGGAATCGTCTTGAAAACAGGAATCGCCTTTGTCGACAGCCACGTTCACCTGGATCTTCTCTACGACGCACAGCCCTCACGCATTCCCGAGCTGCGCCGGGCCGGATGCCTGCCCGTGTCCTGGGCCTTCGGGTACGGGATTCAATCCACCGGGGATCTTGAGACCTATCTTCAAGCACAGGCCGGGACCATTGAGAAGATCAACCGGGAATTGCTTCCCTGTTTCTTCCTCTCCGGCATTCATCCCCGAAACATCCCCGTAGATCTTCGGCCCGAGGATGTCGAAGGGCTGATCCTTCCTTTTCTGGATCATCCCCTGTGCCTGGGCATCGGAGAAATCGGGCTGGAAAAGGGCAACGCCCACGAAAGGGAAATCCTCTCTGCGCAACTGGCGCTGGCCCCGGAGGTTGCAGAAAGGAGAAAAATCTTCGGGGTGCATACCCCCAAGGGAGACAAGATTCGGGTATCGGAACAGATTCTCGAAATTCTGAAAGGATTTACCGCATTCAGGGACAGGATCATCGTCGACCATTGCACCGTCGAGACCATCGACGAGGTGCTCCACGCAGGATTCTGGGCCGGAATTACCCTGAGTCCCGCCAAATCGTCCATGGGAGACGTACGGGCCATTGTCCGGAGCCACGTGAAACACCTCGATCGAATCCTGCTCAACACCGATTCGGGGGACATCTTCTACGATGACCTGCTGAACCTGGTGCAGGGGCACGGGCCGGCAGTTGAGAAGAAGGAGGATCTTACCCGCAAAAACGCATGCCGATTCTTCGCCATCCCGTCGCATTCCGGGCAGAAAAACCAATAATTCAAAAAAATTACTTACTTTCTTGCCCAGCTGCAGGTCCCGCCCCCCAGCTGACCAATTTTGGATCATTTCCATTGGGGCCGACCTTCTTTTAAACAGGACTATGCGGCATCAAACCTTGAGTCGATAGCCCGGGCCCACCACCAGGAGTGAGTTTGAGAGGGTCGATTGAATCACTTCCATCTTGCACCCAAAGAGCAGTTCAGAAATCAGTCCATGGCCGTAAGCCCCCAAGACCACGAGGGCGTCATGGGGCACATTGTAGACGTTTTCTTCAAACCGCCCGGCCTTGAATCGGTGCCACTTTGTTACCAGGCTTTTCATGTCCTCTTCAAGGCCTTCTTTTTGAATAACCTTTTCATAGGTGTCCCGGTGTGCCTTTTCCTCCTGGGTAAACACCTCCAGTGGCAGCCCCGTTTTTCGGGCAAAACGCATTGAGAGCCTCAACGACCTGGCCGCATTGGCCGAACCGCCGAAAAAGGCTGCAATACTTTGCCATTCCTTGTAGACCGGGCTGGGAATCAACACGGGGAAGTGGGCCGACCGAACGATTCGTCTCACAACGGGTCCCATGTGACCGAGACCGATCATGCTGGAGAGATCGCTCACGCTTCTCGGGCAGGCCATAAAGTCAAAATGGACCGGGATGTCCGGCAGGTCGTTCGCCGTAAAGTACTTTGCATCCAGAAATTCCCGGCCCTGAGCCTTGATGAGGAGTTTCGAGGCATGCTGCACTGCTGTATCCGGTGAATACAAATAGAAGTTATCGAGATCCATCTGAACCACATCGTGCTCGAAGTACATGAGGAACTGGGTAGCCTCGGGGATGTAGACCACGGGAATGAGGTCCATCCGGTTGCAGAAATATATGGATTGAAGCAGGGTTTCTCTGCCTAGAGGTGTATTTCTGAAATATCCACATGGAAGATCCGCTATTCCGCCAGATCCTTAACCGTCTCCATCAGTCGATCCGTGACCGGGGGCTCTGGGAGAGCATGCAGGGCCGGATTCTGCCCATGATGGCCATAAGAGCTTGTCAACTGCGCTTAAAGGTATGGCCTGCGGGTGTGCCTCGAGGGCGGTTACACATTCAGAATATCATGGGAGGGCCTCCGTCTAACCTTGCAGCAGCATAAGAGAAGTCCCGGAGATGATCCGGTCCACCTGTTTTGGAACACTTTATGGGGTGTCAATGATCGCCTTAAGGACTAACCTTCATATGATTCTCAATAAAAAAAATAAACCCAGCGTAAATTTTACCCCTTCCTAAACTTCTCGTATTTCAACTAGAAAAACGCTGTTCTTTTTTACCTGCCCTACGCCGAATAATATTGCCGGTACCAGATTGAGTTATTGGTTGCTCTTGTTTAGCTTTCATTTGATCAAAGTAATGACACATCTTTTTCAGTTTTGCTTCTAATTGCTTTTTTGTACCTTCGTTCATTATTACTCCTTTAAATATTTTAGAAGTGTCAGGGATTCTCAGGTTCTCTCCCGGTAGAATTGGCCGCTCCATAAATAAGAGAAGACCAGACATAGCCTATCAGGATATCAGTCAAATTCCTGTTGCAAAAGAAACCTGCCCCAGAGGACCCGGCTTTGGTTGAACCCCCAAGGGTGGAGGTCTTCCTTGCATGCTCACATGATAACCGGAATGATCAATCTAGACAGGCAGGGCCAACTGTCTCTGACCCCCGCAAAACGGGATCTTCGACTCGCCCTAACGACCGGGTTTTCCTTGTCAAAATAAAGGCAGCCTTGTATTATTTGTTTTCGCCTTTTGCGATCCATTCATCAACCAACACCTTATCAAATCGCCAGACCCTACCTATTTGAATGGCAGGGATTTTACCTTCCTTGGATAATTTGCATATTGTTATCGCATGCAATTTTAGATACTTCGCCATTTCTTTGGTTGTCATAATTTGTGCCAAAACAGATTCTCCTTTGTAGTCTTTGACATTTGGAAAATTTGGACTGCGGTAGGAAAGAAAGATGAGGGTGAAAGAAACGAACATGGTGAAAGGCTAACCGATCCAAAAGGAAGAAAGAAAAATATGAGAAGAGAGCCGCTCTTTGCAGCCTTAAGCTATAATACAGGCCCCTTTTTCGCTGGTGATCGGAAGAAAAGATGCACGCACATTCGAGAAGCCTCTTAAGTGTCTAATCATACTTCATTTTTTGAACATAACCCTTAGAGGCCTCTGGCCATCGCATGGTTTATTTTCGACGCTGCTGAAGTTGGACGGCACTCAAATTTTAATATCGATTTTGTCTATCTCTTTCTACCCTTGCTACTGAACCCTGCCATACAGACCAAATTAAAAATCATTTTCATTAATTTATATATAAAAAATTCATATTCATCAATAAATACTCAATAAAACATATACTATATATATTGTTATTCATTTTTTATCAATATCTATAAAAAGTCAAGTTTTTAAATTTTTTTATTTATTTTTTGTAGATTTCATAAAATTATCAATAAATAATTTAACGTCTTTATACGAGAATATCGACAGCATCTTGTTGCTTTTCCAAATTCAGGCACTTTTCGGCATTCTCATGGGTCCTCCAATTGTCCATGGATTGCGGGTTATCTTTCCCTAATATATGTGCCTCCTTTTAATCCCGCAAACATTCATTTCATTCGGTTAACTGCAAAAAAATATGACAATTTGACTGGTAACCTCCTGTTATTTCTCAGACGGCGGAAAGTGCCCGCTGTCAAGGGCGAGATCAGGTTTGGGTCTTTGGGGCACAAAACCCTCGCCATTTTTCACCGGGTCAAGTAAAGATATGGCGAAAAAGTGTTTTCCCTGATTGACCCTCAAATGAAGATTCAGGTATGCCCCTTCCTTGAGGCCGATCAGGGGAGGGTGAGGATGGTTTGCGGCAAGCGGCGGCCCGGATGCCCGCCATGAGGGGTAACTTAGGGCTTGACTTCACGGGAGGTTTATACAAAAAAGAGCCCTACGCAACAGGCCACTTATAGAACAACATAAAACAGACTCAAAATGGAGGAAGGCATGCAACAGTCAAAAGATATCATCGCAATAATCGAAACCGACAAAGGGACCATTCATCTGGAACTCTTTGGTGACAAGGTCCCCATGACGGTCGCCAGCTTCGTGAATCTGGCCAACCGTAAATATTATGACGGCCTCACCTTTCACCGTGTCATCCCGAACTTCATGATTCAAGGCGGATGTCCTCTGGGCACGGGAACAGGTGGTCCGGGTTATCAGTTCCAGGACGAATTCGTAAAAGGACTACGCCATGACAAACCGGGGATTCTCTCCATGGCCAATGCAGGGCCCGGCACCAACGGAAGCCAGTTCTTCATCACCCATCTATCCACACCCTGGCTGGATGGTAAACATTCTATATTCGGTGCCGTGCTGAGCAATGACGACCAGATCGTGGTCAACAGTATCGCCCAGGGCGATAAGATCCAGAGCATTACCATTGAAGGGGATCTCACCGAATTGCAGGAAAAAACCGGGGATGCCGTGGCCAAATGGAACGAAACCCTGGACAAGGGTTTCCCGGAACTGCCCAAGGCATAATTGCTTCGTGCAAGTGAGGCCGGGTGGCTGGTCCAGCACCCTGGCCGGCGAACCGCCTGTAGGAGTCCGGGGATCATCTCCCTGTGGGGCATTGGGATATATCGGACACTCGGCTCATCGTCTTTTGGGCCGTAACGGCCCTTTTGACCACAGACACCCTCTTTACATGGGGGCGCAAAACAGCACCTATCCACCAAACAAGAGCAAGGCCAGGAATAGAGGGCAAAAAAAGGAATGAAACCACTTCACACAGAAACCCCGACTTGGGAGTCCCGACCTTTGAGTATGGCCTTCGGTTGCAAGGTATCCATGAAAATGGAGTCCCTCCAGCCTACCGGATGTTTCAAAATCCGGGGGGTTGGACATGCCTGTCAGTCTTATTTTTCGAGGGGGGCAAAGAGCCTTGTTTCCTCCTCTGGGGGAAACGCCGGACTGGCGGTCGTCTACGCCGGCCGAAAGCTCGGAATCCCTGCAAAGGTCTTCGTCCCCCAATCGACCTCACCCTGGATGAGACGGCTCATTGAAAGCGAGGGCGGGATCGTGATCGAACACGGGGCCGCCTGGGACGATGCCCACGCCCACGCCATGGAAGTTGCAAAAAAAGAAGGCGCCGCCTACATCCACCCCTTTGATGATCCCCTGCTCTGGGAGGGACATACATCTATGATGGAGGAAGCGGCC
>CAYNYM010000024.1:5900-16079 GCA_964401325.1 uncultured Desulfobacteraceae bacterium
CGGGACGGTGACAAACCCGAGGCCGTGGTGCTCTCGGTGGGCGGCGGCGCACTCCAATGCGGGGTTCTCGAAGGGCTCCACCGGGTTGGATGGGCGGATGTCCCGGTCATCACCATCGAGACCGAAGGGGCCGCCTCCTTTGCAAAATCCGTTGAAGCCGGGCACCTTATAACCCTTGATGCCATCCGATCCATTGCCACGACCTTGGGGGCCCGAACCGTTACGGGCGAGGCCCTGGCATGGACTCAGCGCCACACCATCCGGCCCTGGGTCCTGTCGGATCGCGCAGCCCTGAATGCCTGTTTTCGTTTTGCAGATGAGCACCGCATCCTGGTGGAACCGGCCTGCGGTGCGGCCCTGGCCGCGGTCTATGACCGGGCTGAGCCCCTGCGCCAATATAAGAGCGTGCTTGTGATTGTCTGCGGCGGTGCGGGAATCAATCTTGAACTGCTCAAAAAATGGGACACGATAACGGCGGGTTAGCACATCTTTTATCAATTTGACATTTCTCTCGCCATGGTGTATGCGAGATGTCAACCGTGCATGAGGCACCTGACGAAACAGCGGTTCAGATCCTGACCGCGGTAAAATCCAGGTGAGGCACACTTCGTGAAAACAGTGTCTCCGTGAGCTGGAAAGAAATAACAACCGCCTCGATGCCGGGCCATATAAACAACCATCCCACCATCCAGGGGAAAAGATGAAAGTCGGCGTAGCGTCCCATAACGGGAAAGATGCCTTTGAATCCGGACAAAGGACTGCTTCAAAGGCCGTCAAAAAGGGCGGTATCGATCGACCCGATCTGGTCCTGGCCTTCTGCCATGGAGACCTGGATCATGAGGCCTTTTTCTCGGGCCTCCAATCCGTCACGGGTCCCCGAGCCCCCATTGTCGGAGGTTCTGCCATAGGCATTATCTCCAATGACGACATTTCCCATGAAAATTATCCTGCGGGGGTCGCCGTTTTACAATGCGACATGCTCAGGTATCACATCATCTCGATCGGCGAACTTGACAAGGACGAGATGCTCGCGGGAAAAAAATTAGGAGAAAGAATTGCCCTGAAATTTCCTGCCGAACTCCTCCTGGTCCTCTATGATTCCGTAAAAAGGCCCCCGAGGGCCGGCATTCCGCCGCTGCTAAACGCCTCGACGCCCTTGATCGAGGGGATCGAGCAGGGCCTGCGGGAAAGATTGCCCATCATCGGTGCCGGCCTGATGGGCGATTATGCCTTTGGTCCTGCACGGCAGTTTTGCGGTGCCTCTGTTGAGACCCGATCGGTTGTCGGCATTGCCCTCACGGGCCCGTTCAAGCCCTATTTCAGGATCATGCACGGTTGTGCCCCTTTGGACGGTTTATACAGAAAAATCACCAAAATGTCCGGTTCAATCGTCTACGAATTGGATCACGAACCGATCGTAAATGTGATCGACAATCTCTTCGGAAATGAGGACTGGAGGTGTGAGAATCCCTCCAGCCTGTTGACCCTTGGAATCAATTGCGGCGAAAAATACGCAACCCCCCGAGAAGGGCAATATGTCAACAGGCTTATCACCGGCGTTCTTCCCAACGGCGAAGGGATCTGCCTCTTTGAGCCCGATCTGCTCCAGGGTGAGGAAGTCCAATTCATGCTCCGGGACATTTCAATGATACGGGAATCAGCCCGAAAAAACTCCGCTCAAATCATGGCGCAGATCAGGGCGGACGGAAACAAGCCGGTTTGGGGCCTCTACATCGATTGTGCCGGCAGGGCGTCCGATTACCTGAATACCCCGTTTGAGGAGGCGGCCGAGGTGCAGAAGGTTTTCAATGAGAACAATACGCCCCTTCTCGGTTTTTATTCCGGCGTTGAAATCGCCCCCTTTCTCAACAAGAGCAGGGGGCTGGACTGGACCGGCGTCCTCATGGTCTTTGCAGAGGAATGAGTTTCATGAACCACGAGCGTAAATCCTATGAGGAAAAATGTGCTGAACTGGAACGCCTCCTGGAGGATACGAGGCGGGAGTGTGCATACTACAAGCATGTTGCAGCGGAAAGCGGAAAAAAAAGACTGAGAGAGATTCAGCAACTGACGAGGCTGATCACGGATTACAAACTGGCTGAGCAAAAAATCCGGACGCTTTGCCTTGCCATGGAACAGTCCACAGACGGCATTGCCATGGCGGATTTAACTCATAAATATTACTATGTGAATCAATCCTTTGCCGATATGCATAGCTACCGACCTGATGAAATAGTTGGAATGCCCGCGGAAAAGTTGCACACCCAAGCTGAGGCGGAAATCTTCATAGACCATCTGACACAGATCAAGGTGCAGGGCGCCTGGTCCGGGGAGACCAGGCATTTAAAGCGAAATGGGACATCTTTTCCCGTCTATCTGTCGGCCACCCTTTTAAAGGATGAGAACGCTCGTCCGACCGGAATTCTCTTGGTTGCAAGGGACATTACGAAACAAAAAAGCCTTGAGAAGCAGCTCCGACATGCCCAAAAAATGGAGGCCATGGCTATTCTCGCCGGGGGTGTGGCGCATGATCTCAACAACATTCTTGCAGGTCTCATCGGGTATCCTGAAGTCATGCTTATGGAGACCCCGGAAGACAGCCCCTACCGGGCACCGTTGCTGACCGTCAAGAAATCGGGAGAAAAGGCCGCCGCCATCGTAAAGGACTTGCTCATGCTTTCCCGGCGCGGGTCGCATGAAACCATCGTCACGGATGTCAACCAAATTATTTCCGAATACCTCATAAGCCCCGAACATGAAACGCTCAAAGGCTATCATCCTGAAGTGGAAATAACCACCAGGCTTCAGTCGGACCTGCCGCACATATGCGGATCCCCTGTTCACCTGCACAAACTCGTCATGAATCTGGTCTCCAATGCCGCACAGGCCATGCCCCGAGGGGGAAGGCTTTTTCTCTTAACGGAAAATCGCCGGATTGAAGAAAATATCAAGGGTTATGAAGATATCAGCCCAGGGGATTACGTCGTCCTGGTGGTTTCCGATAACGGAACGGGCGTAGAGGAAGGAAATCTTCAGAAGATCTTCGAGCCGTTTTACACCAAAAGGGCGCTTGGCAGGACAGGCACCGGGTTGGGGATGTCCGTTGTCTGGGCAACGGTAAAGGATCATAACGGCTTTATCGACATTCAGAGCGAACCGGGCAAGGGAACCGCCTTCTTCATTTACCTCCCCGTGACCGACAGAAAACCCGTAGAAGATACGCTACAACCCCCCATGGAAGACTGTCTGGGGAGGGGAGAATCCATTCTGATCGTGGACGATGTCCTGGAGCAAAGAGAAGTCGCATGCCTGATGCTGAAAAAACTGGGATATGCCGTCAGTGCGGTTGAGAGCGGGGAAGAGGCCCTCCTTTTTCTGCAGGGAAAAACCGTGGATCTTGTGGTGCTGGACATGATCATGGCTCCAAGGATGGACGGGCTTGAGACCTATAAAAAAATTCTGGAAATCCAACCCGGGCAGAGGGCCGTCATCGTGAGCGGGTTTTCCGAAACCGACCTCATACGGAAGGTTCGGGGACTGGGCGCAGGACCTTACGTCAAAAAGCCCTATTCCATTCAAACAATCGGCATGGCCGTGAGGAATGCATTAAAACCCAACCCGTGCTGATCCGCCGTCAAGTCATGATGTGCAAATATGGCGGTGGATTGAGGACCCATCCCTCTCCCTTTAAGTCGACAGAATCTCCGAAAGCTTTTTCGTCAGCACCTCCTCCAGACCGGGACGGTCGTGGTCCTTGTATTCATATCTTACGCGAAGGGTCGGCTTGTTGATAGAGACGATACGCGTGAGATGGATGGGCGTGGCAAAGAGCACGAGATCACAATCGGCCTGATCAATCGTCTTTTCAAGATCTGCAAGCTGCTCCCGGCTGTATCCCATGGCCGGCAGCAGGGGCCCCATGTGGGGGTACTTGTGATAGATCGCCTTGATCGATCCCACGGCATAGGGACGCGGATCCACGAGTTCCGCCGCCCCGAAGGTCTTGGCCGCGATAACCCCTGCACCATAGGTCATCTCCCCGTGCGTGAGGGTCGGCCCGTCCTCCACCACAAGGACCCGTTTTCCTCGAATCTGCTCCGGATCGCTGACCAGGACAGGGGATTCCGCCAGAAGAATTTCCGCATGGGGAGCATGTTTCCGAATGTTTGCCCTGACCTGTTCCACGTTTTCCGCAGATGCCGTATCCACCTTGTTGATAATCGCTATGTTGGCCATGAGCATATTGGTTTCACCCGGATAATAAAGCAGTTCGTGTCCAGGTCTGTGGGGATCGAAAAGCACGATATGCACATCCGGAAAATAGAAGGGCGTATCATTGTTGCCCCCATCCCAGACAATCACGTCGGCTTCTTCTTCCGCAGCCTCGAGAATCTTGCCATAGTCCACACCGGCATAGACGATGATTCCCTTTTCGACTAGTGGTTCGTATTCTTCTCTCTCTTCAATCGTGCATTTGTGCTTTTCAAAGTGCTCATAGGAAGAGAAGCGCTGCACGGCCTGTGCGCTTAAATCGCCATAGGGCATGGGATGACGGACGGCGACGACCTTCTTTCCGAGCCTATGAAGGATATCACAGACCTCTCGCGTGGTCTGTGATTTCCCGCAACCCGTCCTTACCGCGCAAACCGCCACCACGGGTTTCTTGGCCCGGAGCATGGTGTAGGTGGCTCCGATTAGGATGAAATCCGCGCCTTCGGCCATGGCGATGCCGGCCTTGTGCATGACTTCCAGATGAGGGATATCGCTGTAGGACAGGGCCACGAGATCCACCTTGTGTTCCCGAATGAGATCGGCAAGTTGCTCTTCG
Source organism: uncultured Desulfobacteraceae bacterium (assembly GCA_964401325.1). GTDB lineage: Bacteria > Desulfobacterota > DSM-4660 > Desulfatiglandales > HGW-15 > CAYNYM01. Next base: position 10,729 of record CAYNYM010000024.1, read on the forward strand.
GGAAAGACCCGGACCCCCTCGGGATAGAGTTCCCCCGACAGTTCCGGCGGGTAGAGGCGCCCCTCTATGTCCGGAATCTGTGCAGCGGTAAAACCAATGACTTTGTAACGGGGGTTTTTCTTGAAATAGACATTGAAATTGTGAAAATCCCGCCCGCCTGCGCCCATAATGATAACTTTTTCCATGGAAATGTCTCCAACCTTGTAAAGGGTGAGAATAACTCAGTGATCCATGACCTCTTCCGGATCTTTCCGATTCGCCAAATCCCCGTCTCTTGGCTTCGATTTAATCCCGGAATCCGAAACGCCGCATTGCTCGCAGCCCTTTGCAGCCTATGCCCTTCCCGCAACCTTTAGCATGACGGCATTCTGGGCATGCATCCGGTTTTCCGCCTGATCGAATACGATCGAAGCCGCAGATTCCATCACGGAATCCGTCACCTCCCGCCCCCGCTCCGCGGGGAGGCAGTGCATGAAAAGGGTCTCCCTGCCCGTAGCCGCCATCAGAGCATCATTGACCTGGAAGGGTTGGAAGTGTTTCAACCGTTCTTCCAGTTCATGTTTCTGCCCCATGGAGGCCCAGACATCGGTATAGATGACGTCCGCCCCGATCACAGCCGTTTTGGGATCATGGGAAATTTCAATTTGAGAGAGCCCGGCCCCCCGGGCGTGCTTCACGGTATCCGGATCCGGCGTAAAACCCTCCGGGCAGGCGCAGACAAAATGGAGCGGCAACCGCATGGCCAATTCCAGCCATGAATGCACGACATTGTTTCCGTCTCCCACATAGACAATCTTGAGATTCTCCAACTCACCCCGATGTTCCCGAATTGTGAAGACGTCCGCCATGCTCTGGCAGGGGTGGTTATAATCCGTCAATCCGTTGATGACCGGCACGGCGGCATACTCGGCCAGTTCCAGGATATGGGCGTGTTCAAAAAGACGGGCCATGATGATGTCATTGTACCCGCTGACAACCCGGGCGATGTCCTTTACGGCTTCCCGTTTCCCTATTTCAATGTCGTTGGGACCGAGATACAGGGCATGGCCTCCGAGTCGAAAAAATCCCGTTTCAAAGGAAAGTCTCGTCCTCGCGGAAGGTTTGGCAAAAATCATGGCCAGGCTGTGGTCTTTGAACGGTTGGTAGTCCTCTCGATTTTTCAGCTTGACCTTGACCTCAGAGGCAAGGTCAAGGGTTTCCATGAGTTCATCCTTCCCGAAATCCGTCACGTGTAGAAAGTCTCGTTTCACTGGGTGCCCTCCATTTTCATAAGGTCTTTCTCCAACTCTATCAAGGCATTAAAACCTTTTCAATCCTTTCCAGTGCCCAGTCGATCTCGTCCTTTTTGATCACCAGAGGAGGCGCAAAACGGATGATGTTGTCATGGGTTTCCTTGCACAGCAGTCCCATGGTCATCAATTTTTGGCAAAAGCCTCGGGCACCTCCTGCCTCGGACAAAAGTTCGACACCTATCAGGAGCCCTTTTCCCCTCATTTCCTTTACATAGGGGCTCTTGATTTGCAACAGGCCAGCCAAGAAATATTCCCCCATTTCCGCCGCATTTTCAACCATGTTTTCCTCGACAAGTACCTTTAAGGCCGTCCTTGCCACGGCACAAGCCAAGGGGTTTCCGCCGAAGGTGCTGCCGTGTTCACCCGGTCTCAGCACACCCAGGACCTCGCTATTGGAGAGCACGGCTGAAATAGGGTAAAATCCGCCGGACAACGCCTTGCCCACGAGTGTCAGGTCCGCCTCGATGCCTTCATGCTCCTCTGCGAGGAGTTTTCCTGTTCGGCCCAGGCCGGTCTGAATCTCGTCCAGGATCATCACCATGTTATTTTTATCACACAGGCTCCTGGCCTTTTTCAAATACCCGGCCGGCGGTATGATAACTCCGGCCTCGCCCTGAATCGGTTCGACCAACAACGCCACCGTATGGGATGTGATCGCCGCTTCCAGGGCCTCGGCATCCCCAAAGGGCACGATCTTGAATCCGGGAGTAAAGGGCCCGAAGCCGGCGCGTGAACCCTCATCCGTGCTGAAACCCACAATGGTGATGGTTCGACCGTGAAAATTGTTTTTGCAGACAATAATTTCCGCCCGATCTTCGGGAACACCCTTTACCGTATACCCCCACTTTCTAACCGCCTTGATGCAGGTCTCCACGGCCTCCGCCCCGCTGTTCATGGGCAGGACCTTGTGTGAAGAGGTCATCTCACAGATCTCCCTGTAGAAGAGGCCCAACTGGTCATTCCGGAAGGCCCTCGAGGTGAGGGTCAGTTTCCTGGCCTGCTCAACCATGGTCTCCATAATCCTTGGATGACAATGGCCCTGGTTCACGGCAGAATAAGATGAAAGGCAGTCCATATATCTATTGCCCTCTACGTCCCAGACCCAGATGCCCTCCCCGCGCCGCAAAACGACGTCCAGTGGTTTGTAATTATGGGCGCCGTATCTATCTTCCAATTCGATAAATTGTTGTTGATTCATGCTGTCTTCTCCCTAACTACCTTATTTTTTGATGGTATTTGCTGATGGCTGAACGCTTATTGCCTCCGATCCGGATCCGGGAATGACCAACGGATTCACACGAGTTATTTCCTCCGGTGCTCCTCCTTCATGTATCGGTTAAACCGGCGAACATGATTCTGGGCAAGCGCTCGGGACTGCTCTGCATTTCCCTTTTCAATGGCCTCCACGATCCGGCACAGATCCCGGTAATTCTCCTCCAACACCGGCTTCCGACTCAGCGAAAACTGCTCGTATGCATTGAGTATCCTCTCATGAACCATCCGCAGATTGGCAAGATAAATAGGATTTCCCGCAATTTCAGCCAGTGCGATATGAAGCTCCATATCCAACCGAACAAAGGCCTCGCTGTCCAGGCCCTCGGCATGGAGGACATCCCCGGCACAGTCGATTATCTTGTGCATCCTTTCAATATCCGCTTTTTGGGCCCGTTCGGCCGCAAGACCCGCGACAAGTCCTTCAACGCCCTCACGAAATTCCGCAAGATGATCATAGGTGACTTTCTGAGTCTGAATCAGCAGGTCAAGGCTTTCTACGATCTTATCGGTTCCCACCGATTTAACCACGGCTCCACCGCCGACACCGATCTTGATGTCAATCAACCCCTTTTGTTCCAGCACACGCAAGGCTTCGCGTATCGTACCCCTGCTGGTCTCGAACATGTCCTTCAGTTTCATCTCAGGAGGGAGCATATCGCCGGACTTCAAACTTCCGTCAAGGATGGCGCTTTGAATCTGATCCACGACATGCTGATAAATTCTATTTGTTTTAGGTTTTTTAAAGTTAAGATTCATAGATTTTCCTTTAGGAAGCTCTTGGAAGATTCCTGTACGTTTAGAGGGCGAACAGTCTAAACATTTAACTATTTGACCTTTTAAAAATTGCATTAAATTGACCTATCTTGTCAAGTCTTATTTCCATAATCAAAAACACCGGAATAGGAATGTAAATGAGCGGGTATGGGAACGATGGGCGCGGATTTTTCCGACAGGTTCGTGAAGAAGACAAAGAGGTGCCGGCGGGTCTCAGAGGAGAATGGGGGGGAAGATATGGCTTTTTGCGAATTCATAAACTCCAGTCACGTGTGACTTTAATCATCTTTTTTGTTCCCGGAAGCCGGGCAGAGCCGTTCCCCCCCGCCTATGCTTCAGCCTTGCTTTGACGTTTTCTATAGTCCTTGATATATCGCTGGGAAAACCGGTCGCGACCAAGAATAAGATCCGTTGCCAAAATGGCTGACCTTACCTTTTCTGCGTCCACGGTGGGGCAGGTCACCCCTGCTTCGATGGCCAGGGTCAAAAAAGTTTTGTTGATCAGCGGTCTATCAGGCAGGCCGAAGGATACGTTGCTTGCGCCCAGGGTCTGATTGACCCCTGTCTCCGCCTTGACCTTTCGAATGGACTCCAATGTAACAAAACCGGCCTGACCATCCGAACCCAATGAGAGTGCAAGACAATCGATCAGGATATCTTCCCGTGGAATCCCCAATGCCCCTGCCCGCTCGATAATTTTGCGCACAACCTCCAACCTTTTCTCGGGCGTTCCAGGGATCCCGTCGTCATCCAGGGCAAGCCCGATGACGACCGTCCCATACTCCTTGACCAGCGGCAATACACGGTTAAGAGATTTCTCCTCACCGGATACCGAATTCACAATGGGCTTTCCCCTGTAAACCTTCAGGGCCGCCTTCAGCGCATCAGGGTTATTGATATCGATACAAAGAGGGACATCCACGACATCCATGACCGTTTCAATGGCCTTCGGGAGAAGGTCCATTTCATCCACCTCCGGGGCGCCGACATTGATGTCCAGGATATGGGCTCCGGCTTCGACCTGGGCTATCGCCTCCTGTCTGAGCACATCGAAATTCCCGGTTTTCAAGGCCCCTGCCAGCTTTTTTTTTCCTGTGGGGTTGATGCGCTCACCGATCAGGACCGTCGGACCGCCGTCACTGACAAGAACCTCTTTTTTTGTGCTTGTGATCTTGGTTTCCATCAATCATCTCACCTAATATTTATTCTGGTTTGAAAAACCCGGTTCTCTGGGGACAGTCGAAGATCACGCCTTTCTCTTGCCTACGGATAGATCTGATTCGGCAAGAAAACGTCTATGTCGGGCAATATCACGAGCAGAATCGTAAGAACGATCAGGGCAACAAGAAAGGGTAAAATACCCCTGAAAATCCTGTGCAGGGGGATCTCAGGCGCGATGCCTTTGATGACAAATACATGACCAACCGAGGAGATGACCGCCTATTGTGAGGAGAAATAGAACAATCGCCTCGACAATGCCCGACAGGGACTGAATCTTCCGCTTCCATGTCGTTGGAGGACCCGGCGGGCCGAGATCGGGATTGCGCAGGCAGAGAATGTTGTATAGAGCCGCTGGCTGATTCCCGCAGCAAAGGCAAAAGAGCCCATAAGGATAAACATCGGGATGACGGACAGGGGATAAGAAGAGAAAGTGCGGATTCAATGCCGTTTAAATAGGTAAAGCCGAAGAATCCCACATCAAAAAGTCACCTTCATTCGGTATCACAAGGAACCCGCGTACAGAAACTCAAACGTTCCGCCCCTTCAACACTTAACCTCCGTATGTTCTTGCGGTATCGATCATAGCCTTAACGTTTTCAGGCTTTGATCCCTGCATGCCGGCACCGGTTGAGAAGATAAAACCGCCGTCTCTTCCGGCCGTGTGGATCAAGTTTTTACAGTAGTCTTTCACGTCATCGGGTGTTCCGGCGCATAATAAAGAAAGGGGCACGTTACCGGCGATACAGGAAACCTTCCCGACGGTCTCCTTTGCCCGGGCCATGTCCATCC
>CAYNYM010000025.1:0-16048 GCA_964401325.1 uncultured Desulfobacteraceae bacterium
TTCGTCGATAGCACGAACGGCTCCCGGGCCGACCCCGAATTCTTTTGTGGCCCTGTCCGCCGCTTCAACCATGTCCGGGTGGTCGGAAAGTGAGAGATAGCTGTTGGAGTTCATTCGGATAAACTCCCTGTCCACGCCCTTTAGCAGATAGCGCGGCCCTCTCTCAGCGTCTGCAGGAATGTACCCGACGATGATACGTTCCGGGGCCTTGGCACGTCCCTCGGCCTGCAAGGCCTGAATTTCTTCCATCAACCCATGATCCAGATTTTCTGTAGACATCGTTTTCTCCCTGTTCGGTGCTTCTTGATTTTATTTTTCCCCAAGGGTCATTGAATTGCTGACGCATTGCCCATGAGCTGCTTTACGTGTTCTTCGATTTGAGTGAGCTCCTGTGGCGGGAGTTTTAGGAATTCCGTGGAGGGGGTGTTCTCCAGATCAATGCTTTCCGAGCCGTTCAGCGTGTAACCCAGGGCCTTTGCCACAAGGTTTGCCAGATGAACAATCATAAGTTCTTTTGAGGCATTGCGGGCCTCTTCAACCCTGTTATGATACTGAGAAATGTAAGCGTATTCCGTGGGAAAATTCCACTTTTTCAACAGGGAGCCGCCGAAGACCCCATGATAGGTATCCAGGGTTTCTATCAGCTCAGGCAGATCAATGGCACGCGGGTAGATGCCCTTTGTATCCATTTCAATGGCGATTTGGATAAGAAGGAGTTTCCCGATATCGTGAAGGAGTCCCATCGTAAAGACTTCATCGGGCCTTTTCATTTGGATGTGGTCTGAAAGAATCTCAGAGGCATAGGCGCAGGACAGGGAATGTTCCCACAGCTTTTTCAGAATGCCTTTGTATTTGGCGTTGCTCGTTGAATAGAGGCTGCGGTTGGAGATAATCTCCACGTAATTCTTGGTTGTCTTTAGGCCCAGACGGTTGATGGCCTGCTCCAGGGTCCTGTTCGGCGTTACACCGCAGTAGTAGGGAGAATTGGATATGCTCAGGAGCTTGGAATAAATCCCCATGTCCTGCTTCAGGAGATCTGTGATTCTTGAGATGCTCGCGCCCTCTTCCATCAATTGCCGGAACTGGATGTTGATCTCCGGGTAGGAGGGGAGATTGATCTCTCCCCGTTTGAACCGTGTGGTGATTGCTTCAATCAGCGTTGCCTTTTCCTCTTTCGAAGAATCATCCACGAGACTTGCATCTCCGGGTGGGGTATCGTTTTCAAGCTCCGCCAAGCGTCTCTTCAGGGCGACGATGGTCTGCTTCATCTCCTCGCGTTCATAAAATTTGCTGATGGCCTCCCTGATGGAATAATTGAGAAGGTCATAGTAACCTGCCGTCTTTACGAGATAGTTATAAGCACCCAATCGAACGGCTTCGATGGCACACTGAGGTTCATCCGGAGAGGTAACCATAAGGATCGGCACATGGGTCCTGCTCAGGACCTCGGAAAGAAAATCAATCCCGGAATGTTCCGTGAAATTGTGGTCCAGGACGATCAAGTCCCATTGATCCCCTAAATCAACGGCCTGATCTTGCGATATCATAATGCAGACATCGTAGTCATCGCACAGGGTATTTCTTATCTTTTCGCATTCAGTCTCGTTACTGTTGGCGACAAGAACGGACCTCATTTCCTGTTAACCCCCGTTTCAAGGCAATTTTGACCACAATAAAATTTTCCGTAATCGATACACTCTTTTCGATGAAGAATTTAATCGCTCCGTTTTCTGAAAATACCCGTTTAAGGGATACCTGTCGCAATAATAGAGGGTCATCCTAGGGGCAGTCAAGGGGCAAGTCATAGTATTGCCCCTCCAAACCAGGGACGGCCTTGTTTTTTCGGAATGATCAAATGCTCAAGGGTTGTGCCGATTCTCATGGGGTCTATCCGTGCCCGACTTGGGATGTTGCTTACCGGATATGGCAATTTGCATTACTCTTTCACCTATAATAGGACGACAAATGGTCAAAGATCGGCCATTTTTTATTGCCGAATTTTTTTATGAATGAGATAGTAAAATATTTTATGGGGGGCAGGGCATCGTTACCTGCCTGTAGAGACGATGTCTGTCATTCACGAACATTCGAAGACGGCGTAATCCATGCGCCCGATAAAACGAAGGAGGTTTGCGATGAGAAAGTCCTTGCTGGTATTGATCACCCTGTTGTTCGTCTTTTCTTCGGCCGGTGCGGTGTCTGCAAAAATGGTATTGAAGTACGGGCATGTGGCACCCCCGATGCACGGGCAACAACACGGTTGTCTGGCATTTGCCGATTATGTGAAGGAAAAGACCAACGGCGAGATCCAGATCGACGTTTTTCCCATGGGACAGCTCGGAGGCGAGAGATCCATGGCGGAGCAGGTTCAGGGGGGCACCCTGGACATGTGCGCCGTGACCACGGCGGTCCTCTCCAACTTTGTGCCGCAGGTGGCCCTGTTTGATCTGCCCTTTCTCTGGCCGAACAGGGAAATGGGATACAAGGTCCTGGCCGATGAGGAGTTCCAGCGGATCTTCTTTGACCTCTTTCCCAAAAGGGGCATGGTGGCCGTCGGATTTACGGAAAACGAAATGCGGGATCTCACGAACATCAAGCAGGAGATACGAAGCCCTGAAGATCTGAAGGGGCTTAAGATCCGTGTTATGGAGAGCCCGGTCTACCTCGACACCTTTAGACAGCTCGGCGCAAGCCCAGTGCCCATGCCCTTTCCTGAAATCTACAATGCCTTGCAGCAGGGGGTGATCGACGCCCAGGACAATCCCATTATGACATCCATCATGATGAAATTCGTGGAGGTCTGTCCCTATGCCACCATGACCCAGCACATCCTCACCGAGTGCCCGGTGATCGTCAATATCGACCTGTGGGAAAGACTGACCCCGGAACAGCAGAAAATCTTCCGGGAGGCCGCTTCAATCGGTATTCGCGTGAACCGGGAGAGAAACAGGGCCCTGCGGGAAGACCTGATCAAAAAGTCCGAGGACAAGGGCCTCAAGATTGTCCGATTGACAGAGCCGGAACGCGAGGCCTTTAAAGAGGCCGTCATGCCTCTTCACAAGAAATACGAGAAAAAGGTCGGGAAGATACCCCAAAAAAAGGAATACGGAAAATATGCGGGAATGACCTATTACCAACTCATCCAGGAGAAAATCAAACAGTACCGGTAGGGATGATTTGAAGGGCGAGAGGGAAGGACACGCGGTCCTTCTCCCGCCCATATGGGTCCGGTCTTTATCCACACCGGACACCGAAGGTATCTTGAGATCCCGGGCAAGTACCCCAAAAAATGCAATGTCGAATGTCGAACAAGGAACCGCAGAATTCTGAAGTATTCCCTTCGACATTCGATTTTTTTTTGCGGAAATCAAGTGGTTCCAATATCGGTAAGAGGGTTGGGCGCCTCGCAGGTATCCTTTCCATTTCAGAATGGTTTTTGCGTTTGTGATTTCTTAAGGTTGTATCTTAGTTGTATCTCGTTAGATATAATAACCTAATATTGCAGTATTTTTATATTGACAGTCTCTCGCTTCAGTATTATTTTTTCGTCTTGACAGTGAGAGGTTAAAGGTTTTTCTGTTGTTCCCGTTCTCAAATTACCGCGATTAACTCCTTCCTTTCGGCCCCTTCTCTGTACGTTGTTATCCTTTTTGGGGAGAGGATCCATATTGTATTGGCTTCAGAGCGCCGGGTTGGTTGCAGTTGACCCGTAAGGGATTCCTCTGTCCTTTTCCTTTCGGGTGAGTCTTTCTTTTGCTTTCCTATCCGATGGCTGCGCCCTGAAATCTTACCTAAGAATATAGAAGGATTTCCATGTCTTGGAAATCGAAAAAACCAAAGTATGGAGGTTTCACCATGTCAAAGGACAATGAAAACGTCCCGAAGGTCTTGGAAAAAGAGACATCCCGGCGAGGGTTTATCAAGGGCGCCATTGCAACGGCCGGCGGGGTAGCCGCCCTTGCGGCGGGCGTCGGGTTCAGGGTCCCTGCCGCCAAGGCGGCCGAGGCCAAGCCGAAACCGGTCATGAAGAATCTGTTCGCAGAACGGCAAAACTGTGTGGGCTGCAGGGCCTGTGAATACGCTTGCTCCCTCAAGCACGAAGGTGTGGTCAGGCCGGCTGTCTCCCGCATTCATGTGATGAATTACAAAGGCATCGTCGATGTCCCCGTGATTTGCTGGCATTGCGATGATGCACCGTGCATCAAGGCCTGTCCGACGACGCCGAAGGCGATTGAAAAAGACCCGAAGACCAACGGCATCAAGCTCAATAAGGATCTGTGCGAAGGGGCCAAGTGCAACAAATGCATCGAGGCGTGTCCGGCCCTGTTTCTTCGCAGAAACCCGGACAACGGTATGCCTCTCTTCTGCGACCTGTGCGACGGGGATCCCGAATGTGTCAAGGCATGCCAGGAGCAGTCAGGCAATCCTGTGGGACCCTGTCTGATGGCGGGCAAACTCGGCTTTGGGGTGAACCTGGCCTACAGGAATGTGACGCCGAAAGAAGCCGGTGAGGACCTTGTTCGGCGGATGTTCTATCCCAATGAAGACGGAGAGAGGAGGTTATAGCGATGACATCTCTAAAAGGTGGATATTTTGGAAGGATTCTCGAAATCGATTTGACCGGGCAAAAGTCTAAGGTCCGCGAGATCGACGCGGACCTCTGTAGACGGTTCATGGGAGGATCGGGTATGGGAGCCCAGTTGCTTTTCAGCGATCTGGGCGCCAAGGACGACCCGCTGGGCGAAGACAGTCCGATATTTGTCGGGGTTGGTCCGTTCAATGGGACGTATTGCGTCTCCACCCGGTGCAGCTTTGTAAACAAGAGTCCTCACACGGGTTTGCTGAGCCATGCCGAGGTGGGCGGTTATTTCGGCAATGAGATCAAATGGGCCGGTTGGGACGGCATCTATATCAAGGGCCGATCAAAAAAACCGATCGTCCTTTTTATCAGCGACGACCAGGTCAAGTTCCTGGATGCCACGCCCATGTGGGGCAAGGATACCCATGCAACCACGGAAATGGTCCTGGAAAAGGTCAAAGACCCCTATACCAAGGTGGCCTGCATCGGGCCGGCCGGCGAAAATCAGGTCCCCTATGCCTGCGTCACCGTGGATCGCTTCCGGGCGGCCGCCCGGACCGCCACGGGATGTCTCATGGGCAATAAGAAACTGAAGGCGATCGCCCTTCGCGGCACAAAGGCCGTACCGGTCGCGGATAAAGATCGGTTTCACAACGCAGCCCGCTCAAACAAGGACTATGCGATCAACCGGGAGGGATGGCAGGGTATCAAGCGCTGGGGAACAGCGGGCCTGATGGAACTCAAGAATTTTGCTACAGGTTCCCTGATCACCAAAAATTATCAGACCACCTGGTTCCCGGATGTTGAAGAGATCGGGGCGGAAGAAGCCAACCGGAGCTTCTGGCAGAGACACGTGGGTTGCTACAATTGCCCCATGCATTGTCAGAAACTGGGTGTCCTGAGGGGCGGGGATTATGATGGGCTCATTGCAGAAGGGCCGGAGTATGAGACCGGCGGCCTCCTGGGTAGCAATCTGGGCATCGCCGATTTTGACGGCATGATGGCCGCCATCGAACTCTGCGACGCCCTGGGGCTGGATGCCATATCCACGGGCGGCAGCCTTGCCTTCAGCATGGAACTCATGCAGAGGGGCCTGATCACCGCCGCCGACCTGGATGGGGTTGCCCTCGAGTGGGGCGAAGTGGAGCCGGTGCTCGAAATGATCAAGAAGATCGCCTTCCAGGAAGGCAAGGCCGGCAAACTCCTGGCAAAGGGGGTCAAGAAGATGGCCGCCGAGATCGGCAAGGACGCGGCAGACTATGCCGTGCACGTCAAAGGCAAGGAAATGGCGGCCCATGATCCCAGGGGCGACAAGCCCAGGGGAGTCAGCTACGCCATGGGGACCTGCGGCGGCGATCATCACGAAGGGAACAGCCCCAAAGGCCAGGCAGCCAGGTGCATGCACAATTCCCTGGTCATCTGTTCCTTTGTCGGCGGTTATTGGTCGCCCAAGATGTTTCTCGACATGCTCAATCCGCTTTGCGGCTGGAACATGACGGAAGAGGATTTCTGGACGACCGCCAAGCGGATTCGAACCCTGGAAAGGTGTTTCAATGTCCGGGAAGGCATCAGCCGCAAGGATGATGTGTTGCCCAAGCGAATGCTGACCGAAAAGCTGCCGGAAGGCCCGAAAAAAGGCGCGGTCTTCTCCCCGGCTGAAATGAAAAAGGTACAGGATGATTACTACGCCTATTACGGATGGGATGAAAACGGCATCCCCACCGAACAGACCTTGAAAACGCTGGGGCTTGAGTTTGCCATAGACCAGATCAAAAAGGGCTGATCTTTATTGCGCCCGACCGGGGGGCGATTAGCCCCTTTGGTCGGGTTTCCCTAGATCCTCCGCCTGACTTGCATGCCATGCCTTGATGGTGGATCAGGGATTTCGATCATACCTTGTATCAGAGAGTGCTCAATGGAAAAAACCCGCAGGAAATTTCTGCAAATTTTGATCAGTGCGGTCGTCTCCGGTTCGGTCTTTGGCCTGTTCAAGGTCTGTGGCGCAAAGGCATTGCCGAGGCCGCCGGCTTCATTGGTCGAAGACGAATTCTTGAAAAACTGCGCCCGCTGCTACCAATGTATTGATGTGTGCCCCGCAGATGCGCTGCATCCGGCATCGCTTTTTGACGGGATCGCCAATCTGGGAACCCCGGTCCTTGACCCCGCAAAATGCATCATGTGTATGGAATGCGTTCGTGTGTGCCCTACCCAGGCGATATGGAAGGTGCCCAAGGAAGAAATCGATATCGGAACGGCCGTCATAGACCCGGATCGATGCCTTGCGCTTCTGAAAAAGAAACGCTGCAAGGCCTGCTATAAGGCCTGTAAACTCGATGCCATCAAGTTGGAAAAGAGGCGCTACCCGCTTGTACTGGAGGACAATTGCACGGGCTGCAACGTGTGCACCAAGCGTTGCCCCACCGATCCCCCTGCGATCGTCGTCAAATATGAAAAGGTCAAGAGATATCCCGCGCCGGGAAGACCCCTGGCCATGAGCCTTGAGAACAGGGTCGCACCCTATGAATTCCCACCGGATGATTTTAAAACTTGGTTTATAAAGCGGTTGAAAAAAATCGCTTTCAACCACGGCCTCATAAGGGAGTAATCACCTCCTCCTGACCCTGAAATCCAGCCCGGGATGTTTGATCAAGAATGGCATTGAGCTGTTTCCGCTTGGCGGGATTCAGTGGTTCGATAAATTTGAGGTATCACAACGAAGGATACGCTAGAGAGAAAAACCATGTCAGGTTGTCTAAAACCGATCAACCCCATCTTGATCGTGGGTGGCGGGGTTGCAGGGATTGAAGCCGCTCTGGATCTGGCCGATGCCGGCAGGGGGGTGCATCTGGTGGAGCGCCGCGCCGTTCTGGGGGGGCAGGTATCCCGGCTGGACAAGCTTTACCCCACCGACCACTGCGCCTTTTGCCCTCTCTGGACCGAGGTGCGTTCATGCCGAGAACACCCTTTGATCACCACCCACACCCTGTCGGAGGTAAAGGATCTGATAAGGCAGGGTGATGTCTTGAATGCCGTGATCGAGGAATCTCCACGTCTCATCGATGAAAAAAGCTGTATCTTTTGCGGTCGCTGTGCCGAGCACTGTGTCGTCAAGGCCGTCACCAGCCTGGGCGAACACGTGGTTCCCCCCTCCTATGCCATCGATCCGGCGATCTGCAACAGGTGCGGCGAATGCATGGATGTTTGTCCCACGGGTGCCATAGATCTCAACCGAGAAAAGAAGGAAGTCGTCGTGGCCGTTGACCGGGTGATATGGGCCACAGGCTTTCAGGATAGCAATATCTCCCACCTCGATGAGTACGGCTATGGCACCCATCCGGATATCATGACCTCTCTTGAATTCGAGGCATGGATCGCGGAGGCGGGTCCCAACCGGGGCGATGTGGTGACCCGGAAGACGGGCAGTGTGCCGAAAGGTATCGCCTTTATCCAGTGCGCCGGTTCCCGGGACAAGAGGTTCCTTCCTTATTGTTCGGCCGTCTGCTGCATGCATGCCCTGAAACAGGCCCAATGGATCAACCGACGAAACCCAGCGGTCCACTCGACCATCTTCTACACGGACCTTCGAACCGAGGGCCGCCATTATTACGACTACTACCTCAGGGAGGTCGAGGCCTCGTCCCTGGAACTCATTCGAGGCCGTCCCGGAATGATTTACGGGTTGCCTTCGGGCGAGGGGATCGCGGTGAAATATGAGAACACCGTGACCCGGAAGATCGAGTTCAGGCATTTCGATATGGTGGTGCTCAACGGGGCTCTTCGCCCCTCGCTGGAAGGTACGGCACAAGACCTCTACCTGCCCCCGACAGACCGGGAAGGACTTCTTCCTTCGTGCCGTGAGGGGGAGTCTTCCTGCGGTTTCTGCCGGGAGCCCGGGGATGTGGAAACCTCCTCGGTTCAGGCCTCTTCCGCGGCCATGAGTGCATTTCTGGGGGCAAAGGCCAATGGATAACAAGATCAAGTGCTTTCTTTGCAGGTGCCATGGCGGGATCGACAATACCCTGGAACTCGACGGCCTCAAGACACGACTGGAGCAGAATTTGCGGATTTTGCCCGTCGAGGTGCAGGATTCACTTTGTCTTGAAAAGGACCTGGATGCCCTTGCCTCCGAGATCAAGGCCTCGGGAGCGACCAGGGTCCTGATCGGAGCCTGTTCCTTCCTGTCCAGGGGGGGGGTGATTCTCAAGGGCCTGGATGAGAGGGGTGTGGATACCTCCTTTGTGGAATGGGTGGATCTCAGAGAGGGTTGTGCCTGGATTCATCGGCAGGATCGCCGGGGCGCTGAAAGAAAAGCCCTGAATCTTTTGGAGATGGGGTTTGCCGCTTTGCAGAGAAAAGAGCGGGGGGATGAACCGTTGCTTGGACCCTGTCGAGAGGTCTTGGTGATCGGCGCGGGACCGGCCGGGCTTTCGGCCGCCGGCTGTCTGGGCCGGGCGGGTCTGAAGGTCCATCTCATGGACAGGGCCAAGATCCCGGGAGGCATGCTCAATCTGATCTCCAGCGTGGGGCCCGAAGATATCCGTGCCCATGACATGCTGGCGCCGCTGGTGAAGACCCTTGAAAAGATCCCTGAAATCAGCTTTCACCCCGCATCACGGGTCGAGGACCTGGCTGGAACGGCGGGTGATTTCCGGGTCGTACTCAGGAAGGGAGAAAAAGAGGAGACCCTTCGTGTCGGGGCCGTCATTTTGGCGACAGGGGCCCAGGCTCTGCTCCCAGGGACGCTCTACCGTGCGCAGGAACTTAAAGGCGTCATTCCTGCCATGGCGCTCGAGCGGCTCATGGAAGAGGAGAAGGTCGACGGGAAACATATTGTCTTTATCCAGTGTGTCGGGGTCCGTAACAGCGAGAGGCCTTATTGTTCCGCCATCTGCTGCCCCGTCACACTGAAACAGGCCATGGGGCTCAAGGCGCAAAGTCCCGGCGTTGAGGTGACGGTCCTTCATCGGGATATCATGTGTCCCGGGAGCGCACTGGAGCGCTACTACCGTGAGGCCATGTCCAAGGGCGTCCGGTTTGTTCGTTTTGATGAAAAGGTCCCTCCGGTGATCGGAGGAAAGGATCGCGTGGAGGCCGTCGAGGTGACGGATGTCCTGAGCGGTGTCGTCCGCAGGCTTTCCTCGGACACGGTCGTGCTCAGCACACCTTTGACCCCCCACAAGGATACGGGAAAGATTGCCCACATGCTGGGCCTTTCACGGGACCGTCACGGGTTCTTTGAGGTCAAGGCCCTCATGCATCCTCTGGAGACCGAAGTGGAGGGTGTGTTCGTCTGCGGATCGGCCCGGTGGCCGGTGCTGGCGGAAAAGGCCATGTCCCAGGGGGAGGCCGTCGCCATGAAGGTCTGTGCCCTTTTTTCCAGGGAAAAAATTTTATCCCCGGGGCTGCGTCGGATTGTGGGTATTCGGGCGGACCGTGCCCGGGTCGATACCGAAAGGTGCAGCGGGTGCGGGACCTGTGTGGCCGCATGTCCCAACAGGGCCTGCAGCCTGGAGAAGATCGGAAATGTCTATCAAAGCATCGTGAACCCCGCCCGGTGCACCGGATGCGGTACCTGTGCGTCCCTGTGCCCCAACGGAAGCATTGAACTGCCCGGGCAGAATGCCGCGGCCCTTGGTGAGATGATTCAAACAGCCTTTACTTAGGACCCAGTCAAAAAGGTGACTCAATTTTTTGGCGGGTCCTCAATGCGGGTAACTGTTTAGGCTTTTGAAAAGAGATGGCCATGAGCAGAGGCCTTTATTTCTTTAAAAAGCCAAACCCATAATTATGCGGTAATTCAATATGTCTATGCCAAGAGAAGAACTGAGCGACCTCGATTACGGCCCCAGGGTCCTGGTTTTTGCCTGCAAGTGGTGCGCCCTGATCGGCGCTGACGGGGCGGGGAAGAAGCGGGAAGAACTCCCTGCTGATTTCAGGGTCATTCCCGTGGAGTGTGCCTCTCGGGTGGAACCGGACCTGATTATCCGGGCCTTTTCCAGAGGTGTGGACGGGGTTGCGGTGATGGGATGCCATCTGGGCGGATGCCGTCACAACCACGCCAACCACAGGATCGCAAAACGGCTGGAGCTCCTGAGGCCCCTTCTCGATACCGTGGGTATCGGATCCGAACGCCTTCTTGTCAGTTTCGGCACGGCCCATGAGTATCACCAGTACGCCGAGACTATCCGCGCCTTTATCGATGGATTGAAGGCCCTGCCGCTCCTGAAAAGTTAGTTTTCGGGAATTAGTTTAGCTTTTTGATAAAGGTCTGCAATTTGGGCCTGGGAGTATCTTCTCAAAAACGAATGGTTATGGAGAAAATTTAAATGTCCGCGGCAACGTAGGCGGACGGCGGACCCGCGTCATTAATTTTTTCGCCCTGATTTTTATGGGTTACTCCGGGGGATGCTCCGTCCGCCAGAAGTTCGGTTCTTATGCGACTATCCGGGCACCGTTTCTTCGTTTTTGAGAAGAGATTCCCATAGCCCTCCATCATGCATGGAACGCTTTTCAAAGGACTACCGGAATGTTATCAGTGGAGGATTCAAACTTTTGAATGACCTTGAAGAAGCTAGAAAGAAAATCATGAAGGCCCTTGATGAGGGAAAGGCCAGGGGTGTGCTTGCGCTGAGAAAAACAGAAGCGGGCATTGCCCCCTTTGTATTCGAGAGGGCCGAGCAAGTGGCATCCCTCGTGATCGAACCCAAGTGGCTGCTGGCCAAGACGGCCGCGTCCATCCTGAGGGCGACGCCCGAGGATTACAAATTGGGAATCCTTTGCCGCGGATGCGACGAGCGGGCCCTGGTGGAACTGTCCAAACGAAATCAGGTCGCCTGGGATCGCCTCCTTATCATCGGCATGGCCTGCAGCCGGGAGCAGGCCGAGGCCTGCCGGTGTCCCGATCCCAGTCCGTACCGGATCGAAATCGGAGAACCGGCTGAAGGCGTGGATCCTTTATCCGACGAGCGGGCCGGGGCGTTTTTATCCGGGGATCTTGAAACACGCAGAAGGAAATGGATTCGCGTCCTTGACCGTTGCATCAAGTGTTACGGATGTCGAAACGCCTGTCCCCTCTGCCAGTGTGACCCCTGTAAACTGGAGGAGGATCTCTGGGTGGATCGGGGCCGCATACCGGCGGACAGGATTTCCTATCACCTGATTCGAGCCTTTCATGTAGCGGATACCTGTGTGGGCTGCGGGGCGTGCGAGGACGCCTGCCCCATGCACATTCCCCTGAAACTCCTCCAGGTCTCCATGAAGGAGGCCCTCAAGAGAGATTACGCGTATGAGGCCGGCACGGAGTGGGAAAGGCCCTCCCCCATCCTTTCGGATCTTTTCAAAGAGCCCTACCCGGCATTTCAGGAACCGGCCTGGATCGATTCCATGAGGACAAGCCGTGACATCTGATTATATCAAGACCATTTGCCCCTATTGCGGCACGGGGTGCGGCATTGTCCTGGAGGTGAGGGACGGAAGGGTCGTCAGGACCCACCCCGACCGGGAACACCCGGTCTCGAAAGGGACCCTCTGCATCAAGGGGTGGTCCGCCCATGAATTTATCCGGCATCCTGACAGACTGACCACACCCCTGATCAAAAGGGACGGCATGTTTCAGAAGATCTCCTGGGAAGAGGCCCTTGCCGTCGCCTCCAAAAGGCTTCGGGATATCGCGGAAAAATACGGGGCGGATGCCGTTGCGGGTCTCAGTTCGGCCCGGTGTACCAATGAGGAGAACTATCTCTTTCAGCGCCTCATGCGGGAGGGGTTCGGCACCAACAACGTGGACCACTGCGCACGCCTTTGCCACGGGCCCACGGCCCTGGCCATGTCCCGGGCCTTTGGAAGCGGCGCCATGACCAATTCCATCGGGGATTTTGTCGGGGCGGATTGCGTTGTCATTTTCGGTTCCAATGCGGCGGAGACCCACCCCGTTATCATGGGGGAGATCTATAAGGCCCAGGATGCGGGTGCGACCCTGGTCGCAGTGGATCCCCGTGAAACCGAGGTGGCCCGGAACGCCGATATCCACCTTCAAATCAAGTCCGGCACGGACATTCCGCTCATCTGGGGGATGATGCGACATATTGTGGAAAGCGGTCTGAAGGCGAAGCAATTTATTCTGGAACGCACGGAAGGCTTTGAAGCGTTGAATCAGGCCCTGTTGGACTGGACGGTGGAGAGGGCTTCCGAGGCGTGCGGCATTCGGGGGGATGTCATTCGTGAGGTCGCCGATCTCTATGCCGGGGCCCGGGAGGCCTCGATTGTCTTCTGCATGGGCATCACCCAGCATGCCTGCGGCACGGACAATGTCTATGCCCTGTGCGATCTGGCCATGCTCTGCGGCCATGTGGGCAGACCCCATTCCGGAATCAATCCCCTGAGAGGTCAGAACAACGTCCAGGGGGCCTGTGACATGGGGGGACTTCCCAACGTCTATCCCGGGTCCCAGGACGTTTCGGACCCCCGCATCAGGGACAAGTTCGAGAAGGCCTGGGGCCATGGCCCCTTGTCGGATAAACCCGGATTGACGGTCACCGAGATAGTAAGCGCAGCGGGAGAGGGGATTCACGGCCTCTATGTTATGGGTGAAAATCCCCTTCTGAGCGATCCGGACCAAAACCACGTCATCAGCTCTTTCAAGAAACTCGACTTTCTGCTCGTGCAGGACATCTTTTTGACGGAGACGGCCGAAATGGCCGATCTGGTGCTCCCGGCGGCCTGCTTTGCCGAGAAGACCGGAACCTTTACCAGCACGGAAAGGCGCGTCCAGCTCCTGCGAAGGGCCGTGGCACCGCCCGGAGGGGCCCGGGACGACCTGGAGATCCTCTGCCTGCTGGGAAAGGCCCTGGGTCTGGCCTTTGATTATGCCGGCGCCGGAGAGGTCCTCGATGAGATCGGATCTCTTGCTCCCGCTTTCAAGGGCATGACCTTTGATCGCCTCGGAGGCCGGGGGCTCCAGTGGCCCTGCCCGGAAAAAGACCATCCGGGGACCCGGTTTCTCCACGAGGGTCGCTTTGCCCGGGGGGCTGAGGGAAAGGGACTTTTTGTCGTGCCCGAGTACAGGGCACCGGTGGAGATGCCGGACGAAACCTATCCCTTTACCCTGATCACCGGGCGGATGTTCGCCCACTACCACACCGGGACCATGACGAGAAGGTCGCCCTTCCTGGAGCGTGAAACAGACAGGCCCTTTGTGGAGATCCATCCGGAGGATGCAAGAGATCTGGACCTGAAGGAAGGAGACCGGATCAGGGTCAGCACCCGAAGGGGAAGCATCGTGTCCACGGCGCGCATTGTGGAAAGGACAAGAAAAGGGAGTCTCTTTGCGCCGTTTCACTTTCGGGAGGCCCCGGCCAACGCCCTGACCATCAGGGCGGTGGATCCCCTGTCCAAGATACCGGAGTTCAAGGTCTGCGCGGCCTGCCTTGCAAGGGAAGAAGATGACATCAGCCATTAAAGAGAAGACAGAGCACATCATAAGGGATTCGGGCGCTTACGGTTGCGTGGAATGCGGCAAATGCGTCGCGGTGTGCCCCATGCAGGAGATGTATACCGGGTTTTGCTTTGAGATGTCTCCGCGGGGTTTGATCAAACAATCCATCTTTGAACCGAATATCCTTTCAAACAA
This sequence comes from uncultured Desulfobacteraceae bacterium, assembly GCA_964401325.1. Classification (GTDB taxonomy): domain Bacteria; phylum Desulfobacterota; class DSM-4660; order Desulfatiglandales; family HGW-15; genus CAYNYM01. The sequence continues at coordinate 14,208 of CAYNYM010000025.1, forward strand.
TGACCTGTGGTACTGCACGCAGTGTAACGCCTGCACCGATATCTGCCCCGAGGGGGTGAGCTGCCGGGACCTGGTGCGGGGACTGCGGGAGGTGGCCCTTGATAGGGGTCTCTCGGAAAAGGCCCGGACCTGCCGCTCATGCGGTGCGCTTTATTCGGCCGTTCCGGTCATGAACTATGTCAAGGATCGGCTTGGGGACAGGCTTTCCCCTTACCTTGAGCTTTGTCCCGCCTGCAGGCGACAGGTCTATCTTCGCCGAAACGCCTGAGCCCACTGGAGGCCTGAGAATTGGAAGCAGTATTGAATGTTGAAAAAGAGGAGCATAAGCGCACCGCGGGATTCCCCGTTTTCCCGGACGGCTGTGCGCCTTTGAGAGAGAGAAAAATTAACCCCTTGAGGCGATTCTTCCAAAGACGTCCCCCTGCCCTTGTCTTTGATCCGGACAAGTGCACGGGGTGCGGGACCTGTGAGATGGTCTGTTCCACCCGCAATGGGTCGTTGCTCAGCCCCGCCTCGGCCGGTATCAAGGTGGTCCGGGACGAGTTTCGGGGAAAGGTCTTTGCCATCCATTGCCAGCACTGCCGGGAGCCCCTTTGTATGGAGGTCTGTCCCACCAAGGCCATCGAAAAGACCGAAGAGGGGATCGTACGGATCGATGAGCGCCTCTGCACCCAGTGCGGCCTGTGCGCCATTGCCTGCCCCGAGGCCGCACCCTTGACCAACCCGAGTGATCACACCCTTCACAAATGTGATTTGTGCGGCGGGGATCCCCTGTGTGTGGCCCATTGCCCGGAGGGGGCTCTCACCTATACGCGCGGGAAAAAACTGGCCTGGATCAAATGGTTGCGATGGCCCGTCCAGATCGCATCCTTCCTTCTGCTTGTCGTCATCCTGGTAGGAAGCTACTGCTCCCTCAGTGCGGGAGGCCTTCGGCTATCCTGTCCCCTGGGGGTCTTTCAAAATATCGCCTCGTCTCAGACCCTGATCGTGACCACCCTGGTCGCAGGTCTCCTTTTCCTGGTCCTGGCCGTTCTCTTCGGTCGTATCTTTTGTGGCTGGGTCTGCTTTTTATGTTTTGTGCTCGACCTTGTGGGCAAACTGGTTCCGAAAACATGGCGACTCCCGGCCTTTCTTCGATCAAGGGCCAATAAATACGGGGTGCTCGCCGCCTCCGTAGGGGGAAGCTATGCCCTTGGTTTTCAGGCCTTCTGCACGGTCTGCCCCATCGGCACCCTCTGCCGTTCTTACGGGGTCCAGGGTGTCTTGCGGGGGGCTGAGCTGGCCGTGATCCCGGCCGTGGCCGCCCTGGAGGTCGGCGGGAAACGGAGCTGGTGCCGATACCTTTGCCCGGTGGGGGCCCTGCTGGCCCTGGCCGCAAGGGTGGGGCTCATCAAGATCGTGATCGGGGCAAATAAGTGCAAAAAGTTCTCCTGCATGCGCTGCGCGGACGTCTGTCCCATGGGCATCATAGATCGCCGTGATCTCGGAGAGGGGAAGTCCCCTCAAATCCCCATGAACGAATGTATCCTCTGCATGCGGTGTGTGGATCAGTGCCCTTACGGGGCTGCCAAGATACGATTTCGCGGGCAGAAGGCCGTGCCCGGAGAAAGAGAGTGACATGGAGCCCTTGAGACGATTCTTCAACATGAAAACAGCGGTCGTGGACCTTTCCGATGGATCGCTCGAAGTCCTGCCCCTGAACCCTGATCTGATCGCGGAAAAAATGGGCGGGGCGGCCGTCAACCGTTGGCTCTATTCCCGATATTCCGACCTGTCGCCGCTGGTGCTCGTCTCGATGAGGGAAGAATGTGCAAAGGCCCGAAAGCTGATAGATCTGGTGG
>CAYNYM010000026.1:0-15995 GCA_964401325.1 uncultured Desulfobacteraceae bacterium
GCAGGGGCATCGGTCACCTCTCCCCCCGGGCCAAAGCGCTCGGGGGTAGCGGAGGACAGGACAGCAAGGCCATCAAAATAGATGCCAACGGCCGGCCCACCGATTTTGTGATGAACGACAAATGTGCCGCGGGCAGCGGCAGGTTTATAGAGGTGATTGCAGACACCCTGGGCCTCAGACTGGAAGACATGGGCGGTATTTCCCTTCAGAGCGAAAACCCTGCAGGTGTGAGCAACGTTTGTACCATATGGGCACAACAGGAAGTGGCGTCAAGCCTGGCAAAGGGGGCGCCGGTTCCGGATTTGGTTGCAGGGATCCACCGGTCCTTGGCGGACAGGGTCGCCCGGATGGTCAAGAGGTTGCGGGTGGAAAAGGAGGTGGTCCTGACCGGGGGCGGTGCGAAAAATATCGGACTGGTACATGCCCTTTCAGAACAGCTTGGAGAGGAAGTCCTGGTCCCTGAGGAACCCCTTATTACCGGGGCCCTCGGCGCGGCCCTGCTTGGAAGGGATCTCGCCGAGAAGGCGTCCCGGAACAACAAGCCTTTGAAGACCAAGGAACGTGTGATGGAGACCGTAAGACTCTTTTGATACATTTGCCATGCCCTTCAACCCTGGTTTCAGAAATCAGGTGTGAAGGGCATGTTGTTTTTTGGAAAGCGCTGTTTCAGTGCCTGCGGTTTCACTGGCCGCCTTGATGTGACCCGGTTGCCTTGACCGAGGGGCCCCGTTCTTTTCAAAAGGCCGGACTCATACCTGCCGGCATGATCTCCATCCTCTGACCGGGACAGCCAGGCTCAAGTACCGGTCAGACTCCGCAAACATGAGGCGTTTGTCAACCATCATATTCAGGAAAGGGCGTGTCTTGTCCTCCCCAAGGCCCGGGAAACGGGACAGGATATGGGGCAGTGAACGACCGGTCTCGCAGAAAAGGTAGATCTCTCTGGACGTGCCCTTGAGCCAGTGGAGCATTGTAGGCGCCCCAAGCCGCCTCTGGCGAACGATCAAGAAACGGCCGCCGTCCTCGTAGGAGAGGATGGGATCGCTTTGGGGGGTCTGATGGAGCTGAAAATAGGCCTCTCGCCATACCTCGAGTTTTTGCCTCACCGGTCGCCAGAGTTTCTTCTGATATCTGATGCCGCCATGGTATCCTTTGATCATGAGATTTAGGTGTTCAAGGATCTCGGGCGGAAAGAGGTGGGCGTAGAAAGGGTGGTTGCGGACCCGCTGAATGCCGAAACCCTTGGGATCAAGCCAAACGGGACTCCCGTAACCGAGCCAGAAGGGAATTCCCTTCAAGGGATGGAAGTAAGCGGCAAATTCGAGATTCTCCAGGGTCTCGTCCACGTCTCCCTGATCGCTGCCCGGAAAGTGGAGGATCAGATTAGCGGCCAGGGTCGGGAGTCCGGGGGTCTCACAATTTTTCATGATTTCCAGATTCGTCAGGGCGGTGGTGCCCTTGTTCAGCCTCTTCAGAAGAGGGGTACTTAAGGCTTCAATACCCACCTGGACCTGCTTCGTGCCGGCCGCGCCCATGGCGGTCAAAGCCGCCCTGGTCATGGTGGCCCGAATTTCAGCAAAGAGCCTCAAGTCCATGGGGAGACGAGCGATGTCTTCGAACAGGCCCTGCAGGTTTCCGGGGGGGAGGGCATTGTCCACAAAAGAGACGGAAAGGGTCTCGTACCTTTCCGTTATGGTCTTGAGTTCCCGGACGATTCTCTCTCGGGATTTGGCCCTGTATCCCTTCCACTGGATGTTGAGGTTGCAAAAGGCACATCCCTTGTACCCCACCGGAGCGGCATTCAGTCGCCACCAGCAGCCCCGGGAGATCTCCATGGGGATTTCCGGAAGGAATTTCCTTCGACCTTCAAGGGCCTTAAGTTGATTGAAATAATCCGTATAATCGGGCGAGGGGAGTCGATCCAGATTTGCTATCTGGCAAAATCGGGGGTTGTGGCAAGATTCCGCAACATGCCGACGGTCCAGGATGCCCGGCACAGGGGAGGAATTGTCGTGGTCGCGGGAGGGCTGCAGGGATTTTGCAAGGCGGGTCAAGGGTCGTTCCCCTTCACCCCTGACCACAAAATTAATCTCTGAGAAGGCATGGAGGAGACTGCGCCCCATCTCGCCTGCGCAGGCCGATCCCCCCACCACCATTTTTGTCAAAGGGGCCTTTTCTTTTATTTTTCGGAGAAAAAAGAGGGCGCTGGTCAGTTGGCCGAAGCAAATGGAGAAACCGATCAGACCGTAGTCCTGCCAGGATACGGCATCGATGACCGTCTGGGAGGCCTTTTCCAGTCTGCAGCAGATTCCCTCGAAATCCGTTCTCGTCCCGGGATCGAGATCCGTCGAATGCCTGCGCCAGAAACGGCTGATTCTTTCCTTTCTTTCCGGAAAGAGAAGGGCGGCATAAGTTGATTCCGCCCGCCAGGACCTTTTGGAGATCTGCCCGTAAAGGTCGTTACCCAGGGCATGGGCGATCCCCAGATAGACATGATGGGCATCCACGGGGACTTCAGGAAGTTCCCGGCCTAGGTAGGCCTTCAGTGCCCCAAGTTGGATCGAGGGGCGGAAGAAAAGTGGCCAGGGCGTGGAAACAAGGGCAATTCGAGCCTTTTCGTTGACCGTCAATCCGGATTTTTCCCTTCCTTTTTCCTTGAGATTCAAGGTCCTTCGGACAAGCTTTTTTTCAGGTTCGTAGTCGATGACGCGTTGGAGCATGATTTTCTGGGCCATAACGGGCCCGGCCCCGTGCCAGGTGCCTACACCATGGAGACCGGCTGTCCAGTTCTGCAGGAGCTTGTGGACCTTCATGATGTTTTCCGTGGGTTCCCGGGAACCGAAACTATAGAATTCTTCCACATAATCCTTGACCTCGGGATTTTGCAGTTCCTTCAAGGACGGCATGGTCACAACGAGTCCCCCACCGATATCCCCGGCAAGGGCCATGACCCGCCAGAAGGCATTACAGATGTTCAGCTTGGAGACATTTCCCATGAGTTCGTCCGGCAGAAACACCCCGGAACCTTCAGGTACCTCCGCACCCCTGTGGGCCGCTGCCAGTCCGCAGGCCCGTCCCGTCTCCCTGAGCACGACCATTTCAGCCAGTTGTTCATTGATATGGTTGGCCTTTTCGAGGCCCTTGTATTCCTGAATCAATTTTGCGGCCCCAATGATCTGGTTCATGAAACCCACCTTGCAGGTCCCCCCGCAGGTCATGCGGTGGGTTCGGGCAAAACGGGTCACGAGTTTTACGGAATAAGGCGTTTCCCCGCAATGAAATACCCGTTCCCAGGGGATAAAGACGTTGTCGAAAACCACCATGGATGTTTCCCTCTGACCGAAGATCGGATTGCCCAATTCTTCCAGGCTCTCGGCCATGTCTCTCTCTGCGGAGTAAGGCGTGTACTGGCAGACAAAGGTGATCCCTTCCGCGTCCACGGGCGTGGCAAAGGCCACGGCATAGTCTTCCTCACCCTCGAAATGGGCCGCCTGGGGAAGCACCACCAGTTCATGGCTGGCATAGGCCCCACTGATATTGATCTTGGCCCCCCGGACGACGATTCCGTCTTCATCCTTTTTCACGATTTTAAGGGAGAGATAGGGATCGGGCCAGTCCAGGGTCTTGTTCCTGCGGCTTCCCCTGGGTTCCGTAAGGGCCCCGGCTACAGAGAGATCCTTGCGCTGAACCATCTTGAGGTATTCGAGAAAACGGGGATAATAATCCGTTTCCAGGTCCCGGTCCATTTCCCAACAGGTGCTGGCAAGGGCATGAAAGGCATCGTATCCCACACAGCGGTAAATGCATGTTCCCAGCCTTTCCGCAGTGAAGGTTCCGGCCTCGGCCTTCTTGACCAGATCCTGTCTACTCGCGCTCACATGGGTGTAGCGGTTGACCCTGTCATCAATCAGGGGTGAGTAACAGGCCATGATCTGGCTGTATTGTAGGTCGAGTGCCCACCTATAGCTCGCCTTGTTGGCCTCAACAACGGTTCGCGTATTTTTGTTATCAAGGACGTTCTCAATCCTCTTTCCGTTCATGAAGACCCTTGGACGGAGGGCCTTGAGGCTTTCTTCAAATTCTGCCGGGGTCATGAGGGCCATAGTTCATCTCCTTTATGCTTGGGCTCGTCTGGACGTTCACTGCACTTTGGATTCTTTACAAATCCTTAAGGTGAAAAATGCGGAAATCGTGCGGTCACCGGGCAGGAGCGGCAGGAGGCGAAAATCGGCCGAAAGCGCTTTTGGTCTCAGCTTCAATAGCCAGTTCGATAGGGTGTTGGAAAGTAAGTCATCAAGACACAGATCGGCCCCGGGAAGAACGCCCCTATCAGGTCAGGGGCAACCCGAGAATCTTGTACCCCTTTTGGGCTAAAAAGCCGGCCAATTCATCGGGGAGGTCTAAAGGGGTGGCAAGTATGGCTTGACCGCCGCTGTCCTGAAAGGTGATGCCCGGAACGGTCATCCGAATATTTCGGGTTTCCGGCCCGTTCGTCGCCATAAAGGATCGGGGCTCGGAATCAAAAGGGATGCCGAGGAAATCCAGGGTCTTGGTAACCAGCACCAAGGGGTCTTTTTCCCCTGTGAGTGACAGGACCGAGAATCTGTGCTCTCGGAGAAGCGAAACGATCTCGGGGCCAAGGCCGGACAGGTCAATAATGGCGTCCTTTCCCTGAACATTCATGAGAAAATCGGCCTTGATCATGAGGTCGAAATTTTTTGCTTGACCCTTGTAGACAGGAATTTCCACAGTCTTTGAAAATTTTCGCCCTGCTATCTTCAGTAAGGTTTCCATGAGGTCGGACGGCTGATTGCCGGGTCTCAGGATTCCTGCATGGGTTTCGTCGGCCACCTGGGATTGAGCCTTCGGGGGATACTCGATCATCTTGATTCCGAGCCCTTCCAGAAACCGTGTGATCTGTGCGGGAATCCCGGGAGTCGAAGGGTCCGTGAGAATAAGGGCGATAATCTGATTCTCGGGATCTTCGGGAGAGGGTGGTGCAGGCCGGATGACCCAGTCGGCTGAAATATGAATGCCCATGTCGCCCCCCAGTTCAAAGGGTTCACCGGACGGGTAAATTTCGGAAAAACCGCACAGGGGCAGGATCCTTTCGAGGGCACCTTTGAGATCGATTCCCTTTTCCAGTGCAATGATACGGTAGTTTTTCCAGTCCGATTGAATGACCCGGGCTATTTTTGAAGGCATCTCGTGGTGAATGTCGACGATAATTCGGTTTCCGTTGGAGAGATTGATCACCGGAAAGGTTTCGGCATTGAATGTTGCCTGCCCGCCTGCCTTGAGAGGGATGAAATGCTGTCCCGTGTTAACCCATTGCTCGCCCATTTCAAGAAAAACGGCACCCAGTTGGTTGTTCAGCACCGACAATGCCACCCGGGTTGCTTCATCCTCTTGCTCCCGGGGCGGTGGCTGCGCAGAAAGGGGTACCTTGACAGGGCCCTTGACCATCTGAGGGGAATAAACCGGCAGTCTGATTTTCTGGTCGGGGTAAATGAGGTCCAGGTCATGGACTGCGGGATTCAGTTTTTTTACCAATTCGAGGTATTCGGAGTAGAGGGCCTTGGAAGGGATGTCATAGCGTTTGGTGATGATCTTTGTAAGGCTTTCTCCGGGTTTGACGGTGTAATTTTCCAGGTCCATGTCCTTCAGTTCCGCAATGGTAATCGGGATTTCAGGCCTTTTGGCGGCTATCCCGGAGGTGCCTTTGACCGGGGCAATGGTGAGAGGAATGATGATTTCCTGGCCCGGGTGGATGAGATCCAGGTTGGCAAGAGACCTGTTGAGACCTTTGAGCATAGCCAAAAGCTCCGGCAGGTCACGCTTTGCCAGCAAACCCCTTTCTCTCAGGAGCTGCCAGAGATGATCGCCCTCTTTGATTTTATAGGACTCCGTGAGGACCTTTTTGTCCCCCACTTCAATGATTTGTTTGTCCACCTCTGCGGTTTGAACCAGGGATATGGCGTAGGTGTCCTCCTCCTCCGCCCGGCCGGTGGCAGGGTGCAAGGCGGTCAGGAAGACCAGACAGGAGACCACGAGATAACGGGTCAGGCTTTGTATGGGAGACGTCATGATTCCCTTATTTTTATCAATAATTTCGTTTAGTTTAAATAGATATCCTAAAAAGTGTCAATATATTTCTAAATATTGTAGTGTAGTCTACTAGATATTGGTAATCCGGGTTCGGAATATACATCATGTAGTATTTGTTCTTTACAAAAATCAAGAAATTTGGTAATAAAATTTTTCAAGCATTTTCATTAACCTGGGATGTTGGAAGGGCCCTATGCGAATCAAAAAGATCTTCATGACCGGCTTTAAATCCTTTATGGACCGAATGGAAGTAACCTTTCCTGAAGGGTTGAGTGCCATTGTCGGCCCGAACGGTTGCGGGAAGAGCAATATTGTGGATGCGATCAGGTGGGCCATGGGTGAGCAGAGCGCCAAGCTCCTGAGAGGCCGCCAGATGGAGGACGTAATTTTCGGAGGCGCAGACGGGTTCAAGCCCCTGGGCATGGCGGAAGTATCCCTTGTGTTCGAAAACGGTAACGGGTCCTTTCCCGCAGAGTTCGCAAACCACAGTGAACTCTCCGTTACCAGGCGGTTGTATCGGTCGGGTGAGAGTGAATACCTGCTGAACAACGTATCCTGCCGGCTCAAGGATATCCAGGAAATCTTCATGGATACGGGCCTCGGGAATCGGGACTATTCGATCATCGGGCAGGGAAAGATCGGAGCCATCATCGAGCAGCGGCCCGAAGAGACCAGAGCCATGCTGGAAGAGGCCGCCGGGATCACCAAGTACAAGAAAAAAGTGGAGGAAACCCGGAGAAAGATCGAACTGACAAAGGGAAACCTGCAGCGCGTTGAAGATATTCTGGTGGAAGTTGAAAGGCAAATGCGGTCTCTCAAGAGGCAGGCCGGAAAGGCCCGGCGATACAAGGCTATCGGCCAGGAAATTCAACGCCTGGAACTCATCCTGAGTGCCAATACCTATCACGAACTGACGCAAGACGCGGAAAACAGGGTGCAATCTACGGAAGATCTCGTTCAGGAAGAAATCGCTCTCTCTACCGCTTTTTCATGTCTACAGGCCGGCATAGAAACGGTGAACCTGGAATTGGAAGACAGGGACCAGACCATTTCCGGTATGAAGGAGGCTTATTTTCAACTAAAAGAAAAGGTCAACAAGAGGGAGTCTCACCTGGAGTCTTTTGCAGGGGAAAAGCGGATGCAGGAGGAATTAAAGGGGCGTCTGGAAAAAGAACAGGATGAACTTGGGAGGAAATTGACGGCCCTTCGAGAGGAACGGGGTCTTCTGCTTGAAAAGATTGAAAAAGTAAAGAGGTCGTCCTCTGATTCTGAAGGGGAAATCAGTATCCTGGAACAGCGGGTAAAGGGAAGGTATGATCTTCTCAAGGAGGCCAAGGAAGTCTACGAAGAGGCCCGGACGAGGGTGAATTCAAGGATGTCCAAGGAGATGAGCCTTACCCAGGAATCGGGCTACCTGAACAAACGGATCGAAGAGATCACGGATACCCGTACAAGGCTCGAGAATGAAAAACAAGAGGTAAGCCTCAAACTCGAAAACCTTGCCCAGGTCTCGGGCAGGAAAAATGAGATCCGGGAGGCGCTGGTCACCAGGCTCGAGGCCATTGAACAGGATGTTTTTCGGGAAAAATCAAGATCCGCTGAACTGGCCTCGACCGGCAAGGAGCTGGAGGCCCAGCTCAGAAGTGTCGAGACCGACCTCAACCGCCATCAGTCGCGATTGACTACCCTGCGTTCCATGACCGAGAATTTCGAGGGATACAAGATCGGCGTGCGGACGATTATGAGGGCCGATGATTTGGAGGCGCGGCGTGAGGGCCGTATTTTGGGGTTGGTGGCCGATATCCTGCGGGTGGAACCTGAATTTGAGCAGGCAGTGGAAGCCGTCTTGGGCGACAAACTGCAGTACATCATCGTCGAAAGCCAGAGAGACGGAAAAGAAGCGGTTGAATACCTGCGAACGCGGGCGAAGGGCCGGAGCAGTTTTATCCCCATGGCCGATCTGAGCGGGAACGGACATGGCAGCAACCCCGGCGGTCATCGCCTTTTGAAGGATGTGGTCACCGTGCCCGATGCCTATCGTTCCCTGATGGATGTCCTTTTGGGGGACACCACCCTGGTGGGTGATCTCGGCCAGGCCATATCCGCGTGGGCCGGGAACGGGAAAAACCAGTCTATCGTGACCCGTGAAGGGGATGTCGTAGATCCTTCGGGTATTATCAGCGGGGGCAGGGTCGCCAATACGTCTCACGGGATTCTCGCCAGAAAAAGAGAGATCGACGAACTCCAGGAGAAAGTGACTTCTCTAGAAGGTGCCGGAGAGGAACTGGAAAGACGTTTGAATGAGAACAGTCTCGAGATTGAGAAGAAGAACACTCTTCTGGAGGGGTTGATGGAGGAGAGGGCTTCCTGCCAGGACAAAATAAACGATCTTGACAAGGAGAATTTCCGTCTCAGTCATGAAATGGACCAGCTTGAAAGGCTGGCTCAACGCATCTCCGGGGAGCTTGAACAAAAGGGCAAGGAACAAAGTAGACACAGCGAGGCTTTGGGCAAAATTCAATCGGAACTGGAACAATGCAAGGAGACACGTGAGCGGGAGGAAAGCTATTTCCAGGAGAAGGAATTTGAGTTGAAAGACAGTGAGGAAGAACTCGAAAACTATCGGGAAGAACTTTCAAGACTCAAGACTTCCCATAGCCTTTCCAGGGAGGAAGAGAGAGGCCTGACAAGGGAAGTGGAACGAATCGATGATTTCACCTATGAGGCCGAGAGAAGGCTGGAAGGCATGGGGGAGGAAATATCCGGAACCAGAGTCAAGTACCAGGAATACCTCTTGAAGGAGGAATCGATTCGGGAAGAATTAAAGACCCTTTCGAAAAGATTGGATCAGGCCAAAGAAGAGGTTAATGCAGCTGAGCAGGACCGAAACCGGGCATGGAATCGGATTCGAGAAGAGGAAAAGAAAGCGGAAGATATGCGGGGAGAGATCGAGGTCCTCAAAGAGAAGATTCATAGGACCAGGATGGAACAGTCGGAAATAAAATATAAGATAAATGGAATCGTGGAGTCGGTTCAGGAGAAATTTAATCTGGATCTGATCGAAGTCTACAAGACCTACCTGGAAGATGACTTTTCGCCGGTGGATACCCGAGAGAAATTGGAGCACCAAAAGACAAACAGAGAAAAATTGGGGGATGTCAACCTTACGGCTATTCAGGAACATGAGGCCTTGGAGGACCGTTACGGTTTCATAAAGGGCCAGAAGGATGATCTACTCAATTCCATTGACGCCCTTAACCAGGCCATTCGGAAAATCAATAAGACCTCTTTAGAGCGGTTTATGAAGACCTATACGGATGTGAACAAGAAACTGAAAGAGATCTTTCCCATCCTCTTTAACGGGGGCAGCGCGGGGTTGAAACTGGTGGATGAGTCTTTGCCTCTGGAGACGGGAATCCAGGTCGAAGTCCAGCCCCCCGGCAAGAAGCTGAGCCACATGGCCCTGCTCTCCGGCGGTGAAAAGGCCCTGGTGGCCATGGCGCTGATATTTGCCATCTATCTCATCAAGCCGAGTCCCTTTTGTTTGCTCGACGAGGTGGATGCCCCCCTTGATGAGGCCAACATCGATCGCTTCAATGACCTTTTGCAGGAGATCGTAAAATACTCCCAGATCATCATGGTGACCCACAGCAGGCGTTCAATGGAAATAGCCGATCAACTCTATGGCGTTACCATGGAAAGTCGAGGGGTATCAAAGCTGGTTTCGGTTAATCTGGCAAGGTTTAGTAAAAACTAGTTTCTAGAGGAGAGTTTTTAAAGACGGAATGAATCCGAATGTGCCCGGGTTTCCCAACGCCCCGGGCCGTCGGATTTTTTAATGGAATGCCTCTTCTGCTGGAGGTGAACTGCCACCTATCCCAAATCCACCGCCTCATTCGCATATCCGCTTGTCTTTTTTTTCATTAGTCATTATCTTTGGGCACCTCACAACATATCGTATGAGTTTAGCCTTTCGAGAAGAGATTGCCATAACCCATCCTTGGGTGAATATCTCCTTAAAAAGCTAAACGGTTACAAAATATTTTTCGGGTCCCATGGGTCTCAGGGAGTAAAGGACAAATGATGAAGCTTTTCAAAGGCCAGGACAATCAAGACAGCGAGAACAAGAAAGGCCTGTTTCAGAGGTTAAGACAGGGTCTTTCCAAGACGAGATCGGGGCTGACGGGCAGCCTGGATACCCTGGTCTTCGGCAAGAAAGAAATCAACGAAGAATTATTGGAAGATTTGGAGGAGATTCTCTTTACCTCGGACCTGGGGGTGGCCACGACGCAGGAACTGATAGACCTGGTTCAGGACAAGGTAAATAGAAAAGAACTGGATAAACCGGAAAAACTGAGAGATCTGCTCAAGGGGCAGATCAGCACTTTCCTCGATGTCCCCGATGTCGATCACCGCATGCCGAAAGAAGGGGAGCCCCTGGTCATTATGGTGATCGGGGTGAACGGGGTAGGCAAGACCACCACCATCGGAAAGGCGGGAAACCATTTCAAGGGGCAGGGGAAAAAGGTCATGCTTGTGGCCGCCGACACCTTCCGTGCGGCCGCCGTCGAACAGCTCGAGATCTGGGGCAAAAGGATCGGGGCCGAAGTGGTCAAACAGAAAGAAGGGTCCGATCCGTCGGCTGTGGTGTTCGACGCGGTTTCAGCCGCCCTGTCAAGGGAGATGGACATCGTCATGATCGACACGGCCGGAAGACTTCATACAAAAAGCAATCTGATGGACGAATTGGAGAAGATTTACCGCGTCACGGGAAAGAACCTTCCCGGTGCACCCCACGAGGTGTGGCTCGTGCTGGATGCAACAACGGGTCAAAATGCCATCGCCCAGGCCGAGATATTTCACAGGGTCCTGGGCGTTACCGGTATCATCCTCACCAAATTGGATGGAACCGCCAAGGGGGGCATTGTCGTGGGGATCTCCCATCAATTGAAGCTTCCTATCAAATTTATCGGGATCGGGGAAAAGATCGACGACCTTCGGCCCTTCGATGCCCCGGATTTTGTGAATGCCATTTTCAACCAGTGATAGCCGACGCCGAGGCCGAGCCTTGGCGTCACATGCTAACATCAGGGTTCACTAGCTGCCTTGAAACCAAGTTTCCCGCCCCGGCCCAGATTGGTCAGCCTTTCACCTTCCTGAAGGATTTTCAGGACCAGATCCGTATCACCTTTCCTCCTTTTGATAACGCTAACGAAGGGACCCAAGGGTCTCCATTGCCTCAGAGAGCTGTTCTTGAAGAGGGCGATGGACGGAGTTCCCAGCATGGCGGAAAGGTGGGTGATGCCGCTGTCGTGACCTATGTAAAGGGATGCGCCGCCCAAGAGATCCATGAGGACGTCCCTGTCCGGACAAAGGACCACTTCCACCTGTTTTGTAAAAAGGTCACCTGCATAGAATTCAAAGAGGGGTTTTTCCGCAGGGCCGAGGAGCAGAATAAATTTTGTCTTCACCGTGCAAAGGTTTTTCCGTAAGCACTTGATCACCTCCAGCCAGAAGGCGGGTGGATGATTCTTCGTAACCGATCCGGAGCCCGGGTGGAAGACCACTTTGTCCCTTCTCGAAACAATCCTTCCCATTTTGAAAAGTGCTTGTCGCTTCGCTCTTTGCAGACAATTTTTCGGGGAGATGGAGATCCCCGCCTTTTCAAGGCAACGTGCGAGATAGAGGGCCACATGAAGGCCCGTGCCCTTGGGAGGAAAGGGGGGAAAGACAGAGACGGGCGGTCCGGGGAAAAGGTGTTCCAGGTTCCTCTTGACCCGTTCCTCCGGATCACTGAGAAAGGCTGTCACGAGGTCGCAGGGCGGAAGAACGAGCCCTTTGGGCGGTTCAGGTTTGTGCTCGCGAAAAAGGGCATGCCAGCCCGGCCCTTCGTAATCCATGGCCAGGTGGACATAGGGCTTCAAATAGAACAGTCCGGGAGATCGGCCTGCAAAAGCGATTTTGTACGGGGCCCCGAGAGTTGTTACGGAGGGCATCAGCATCAGGGTGTCGCCCAGGGCTCCGGGTCTGATTATGAGTACGTTCAAAGGCCTATCATCCATAAACAGGGGTTTTTCATCTTTGGACGGCCTTGGATCATAGATCAATTATCCCATGCGTTCAACCCGATGTGTTGAATTGACAAAGGGCCCGGTGTGCTTAAATTTTTGTATGAGTTTAGCCTTTTGAAAAAAGGAGGTTCAGTGATATGGGAAACGGGATTAAGACCACCCTGCTCTTGGGTCTCATGACGGTGCTGATTGTCTGGATCGGACATCTTTTCGGGGGCCGGCAGGGTATGCTCGTCGCCTTTATCCTTGCCATGGGCATGAATTTTTTCAGTTACTGGTACTCCGACAAGATTGTGCTGAGAATGTATCGGGCCAGAGAAGTCACAGCCCGGGAAAGCCCCGAACTCCATGAGATCGTCACACAGCTGGCGAAGAGGGCGAATCTTCCCATGCCCCGGGTTTACGTCATTCCGGAGAAATCTCCAAATGCCTTTGCCACGGGCCGAAACCCACAACACGCAGTGGTCGCCGTAACCGAAGGCCTGCTCAGACTCATGAGCCGCGATGAACTCGTCGGTGTCCTTTCGCACGAGTTGGCCCATGTCAAAAACAGAGATATCCTGATCGGATCCATCGCCGCCACCATGGCGGGCGCTATCATGATCCTTGCCGGTATGGCCCGGTGGTCGGCCTTTCTGGGTGTTGGCTCAAGCGATGACGAGAAAGGAGGCATGGGGACCGTAGGGCTGATCATCATGTCCATCCTGGCGCCGCTTGCGGCCATGCTCGTTCAGATGGCCATATCGAGATCCAGGGAATACCATGCCGATGCCATGGGGGCTTCCTATTCAGGAAGACCCGAGGGATTGGCCGGTGCCTTGGAGAAACTGGGGGCCTACTCAAAGAGGTATCCTATGCCTTCCAACCCCAATACGGCCCATATGTTCATAGTGAATCCCCTTTCAGCCGGAAATCTGGCACGCCTTTTTTCCACCCATCCGCCGCTGGAGGAAAGAATTGCAAGGCTGCGGGGCGGGATCCCTGTATCCCGCAATGAAACGGACGAGGACCGCGGCCGCAAACAAGCGGAAGACGCCTGGCGAAACCTTTCAAGATAGAAAAAACTCCGGCCCTCATCATTTTTTTAAAAAGTGGAACTTGAAATATTCCCTCCTTTGATATATTAGCCTGAATCATAATTTCTCTAACTTTTCACTGTCACTATAAACAAAGGCAATGGAAAGGGCCATGTAGTGGGGGGAAGGGGCCGGCATGCAAGTACGCGCAGCATTTGACAATGAAAAGTATATCAGGGAGCAGACATCCGAAATCTTCGAAAGGGTCGACCGTTTTGGAGACAAGCTCTACCTTGAATTCGGGGGCAAGCTTCTTTATGACTACCATGCCTCAAGGGTATTGCCCGGATATGATCCCAACGCAAAGATGCGGTTGTTGCAGCAACTGAAAGACAAGGCCCATGTCGTCCTGTGCATCTATGCAGGGGACATTGAAAGAAAAAAGATCCGGGCGGATTTCGGCATTACCTACGACTCTGATGCCCTGAAACTGATCGACGATCTCAGGGATTGGGACATTGATGTCCTTGGGGTGGTCATCACGCGATTTGAGAACCAGCCTGCAGCCACCCTATTCAAGAATAAGCTGGAAAGAAACAACATCAGGGTCTTTGCCCATCATTTCACAAAAGGTTACCCGACGGATGTGGATTTGATCGTCAGCGATGAAGGATACGGTGCCAATGACTATATCGAAACCGAAAAGCCCCTTGTCATCGTTACGGGTCCGGGTCCGGGAAGCGGCAAGCTGGCCACCTGTCTCTCACAACTCTATCATGACTATAAACGGGGAATCCAAGCCGGCTATGCCAAATTTGAGACCTTTCCCATTTGGAACCTCCCGCTCAAACACCCCGTGAACGTGGCCTACGAGGCAGCAACGGCGGATATCGGAGACTTTAATCTGATCGATCCATTCCATCTGGAGGCCTATGACCTCAAGTCGATCAATTATAACCGTGACGTGGAAGTCTTCCCGGTTCTCAAGCGCATTTTAAAAAAAATCATGGGAGGGGATTCCTTTTACAAGTCACCCACGGACATGGGTGTCAACCGGGCCGGTTTTGCCATCACAGACAATGAGGCGACAAAGGAGGCGGCCATACAGGAGGTGGTTAGGAGGTATTTCCGCTATCGCTGTGAGTATGTGATGGGTTTTGCGGACAAGGAGACGGTTCAGAGGGTTGAACTCTTTATCAAGGATTTCAACCTTGACCCCGAATACAGAAGGGTTGTCGAACCGGCTCGGGCGGCCGCATTGGAGGCCCAGCAACTGGAAAAAGGTAATGAGGGCATCTATTGTGGCGCTGCGGTCGAATTAAGGGACGGGACGATTGTTACCGGCAACAACTCACAGATCCTGCATGCCGCCTCGAGCCTGGTGCTGCATGCCGTGAAGCATCTGGCTGAGATTCCGGAAAAAATTAAATTACTCCCACCAAATATTACCGATTCATTGCAATATCTCAAGACGGATATTCTGGAAGAAAAGACATTGAGCCTTGATTTGGAAGAGACGCTCATTGCCCTGAGTATCAGCGCGACGACCAATCCAGCGGCCCAGTTGGCGATGGAAAGACTCAAGGATCTCAAGGGGTGTGAGGTCCATATGACCTATATCCCTACCCCGGGAGATGAAGCGGGGCTGAGAAGATTGGGCGTCAATCTGACGAGTGATCCCAATTTTTCCACCAACAACCTTTTCATATCGTAAAAGATGCCATATTTCAGCTTTTTTTACACATTGTAAAGAAAGCTGACACTTCTTTGCCGGAAGGCCGTGACAGAAAATCCTTTGATCGAAAAAGACCAGGATTGTCGAAGAGTTCGATGAAATGGCGACTTTTCTCTTTGGCACAGGCTTTGCTATTTCCATAATTATGTGTGGAATATTGAAGGATAATCTTATATATAATTCGTGGATCGGAATCTATTCTCTTGGACGGTTAATTTCCTGCGACGGCGGCGATGTGGAAGCCTGATGCTTTGATTGCGATTCTGTCGCCGATATGAACTGAGAGCTGTAATTTGATGTTCTATTCTACGCGAACCAAACTTATTGCCAATTTTTTGGGCGTTTCTTTCCTTGTCGGATTTGTTTCCATATTTATTGGGGGCCAACTGCTTCACAAATCCGTCCTTAAAGAGGCGACGAATCGGGTCAGGTTGGACCTGAATGCGGCTCGCGAAATCTACCAGACGCGCATCAATTTTATCAAAGCCAGCCTCAGCATCACCACCCTTGGATCGGGATTTGTATCGTCTCTCAAAGAAGCCGATGTATCCGATCTGGTGGAACGACTCACCCTCATGGCCCACCATGCCAAACTGGATTTTGCCGGCATTGTCAAAGGAGACGGCCGGACCTTCTGCCGGGTGGGCTCGAATGCCCAACCCAAACCCTCCCCCGAACCCGAGAATCCCATCGTGAAGTTGGCCCTTGAGAGAAGTGTCCCACTGGCCGGCACGGTTATCTTGAGCCATGACTTTCTCTATGCCCAAGATCCCAAACTGGCGGGGCGTGCCCGAATTCGCCTGAGACCGACCCCGATGGCGGAAACAAGAACCGATGGAGAAGAAACATCCGGGATGGCCCTTGCAGCCGCCATTCCTGTTGTTGAAAACGGCACGGTTTTGGCGGTCCTCTACGGCGGCATCCTGCTCAACCAGAGCGAAGAGATCGTGGATACCGTCCGGGATACGGTTTTCAAAAACGAAGTCTACAAGGGACGAAGTATCGGCACATCGACCGTGTTTTTCAAGGACCTCAGGATATCGACCAATGTCACGACTCTCGGTG
>CAYNYM010000027.1:0-15558 GCA_964401325.1 uncultured Desulfobacteraceae bacterium
GGACGCCAGTTTTACCTTAAAGAGGTTAGCTCATTCGAGTTAACCTCTTTTTTTTATTCAGCCTCGTGTCCAGGACATCCTAATATGTTCTTGGTAAGTACATTAGGACGGCAGATCATTTGCCAATGTCGCCAAAATTGAAAACAGATACGGTCTTTCTTTTACTTACAGCAACGAGTCCAGTTAGGCCTGAACCTAATAGCCAGAATGCTGATGGTATGGGAATAGCATCGACTTTTACTGCATCCACAAACGCAAAACCTTGAGTAAAGTATGGTTCAGGTCTACTTTCAGTCATATAAATATTGAAATATAATTCAAGCTCAGTAGCGTTTTCAAACTCCGGGCCTTCCCACAAAAGAGATGTCCATCCCGTTGTAATTGGTTGCTGAGATGCATCTAAAGTAACATCTGCCAATGTCCACCAATTGTTTGACTTACCAATAAAGACTACGAATCCAACGTTGCTTCTACGATCACCTTCTACCATAAGGTTGTATGAGAAGCTGACAATTGGCTTCTGGCCTGCCCCTACATTGAATGATTGATATATATACGCTATGGATGATTCTCGATCTAAACCTGTAGCTAAGAGTGAGGCCATTTTTTCTCCTTCAACTGGAGTTACCCCTCCCCAGTAAGTAGTCACACCCACCGCATTTATAGGAGAAGCATTCCAACCAGTGAGATTATCTTCATATCCTCCGTTTTGAATAAGGGCTGCAGAAACATAGGATACACTGAATGCAATAGAAATTAATGCAAAAATGATAATTTTTTTCATTTTTACTATTTTCTCCTTTAAAAAAATTAAATATTCATTAATACATTTATATATACATATTTTTAACGTTTTTAGATGTATAGTTTGATAATAATAATATTTTTATATTTTTATTTTATTTTCCTTAGATTTTTAAAAATATTTATTATTAATAAGCATTTAAAATGAATTCCTATGAGTATTTTGAATATACATTAAAACCTGTATGTCCCGGGAGCGGAACCACCACTTCCCCGACCACAAATTCATAGTTTACTGGTTCACCATTGGTGCAGCAGTCGTTAAGCTACTAATTTTATTATTTCTCGGAAAGTTCAAGTCCTGCCTTCGGTGCCATGGATTATATAATAAACTCAGATAGTAAAAAGTTTGGGGGTGCACCAAATGAAAAGAAATACGAATAACAATGCCTAAATATAACCGAATATTTTTGCCATATCTCTCTGACTTCCAATAAATTTTATAAGCGATTAATCCAAAATAAAATCAATTAATATGGTTTCTTCAATTCGAATGCATTACTTTAATAATAAATAGATCATATATTAATATATTTTAAAGCAAAACACATACCATTCTTTCAGCTATAATTCTCGTAATGATTTTCCATATAATTCATATGGTTAGACAATTTCTGAAATATTATCGTAATAGGTGTGTAAAAAATTACCTTTACACCGAAAATTTTTATTCAAAAAATTGGTATTTAGTTACACAATTATGAACTTAGAGATCCTCTCGATATATAATCGAATGCCTAAATGGTGCACCAAAGGTGAAATAGCCTGTAACTCTTTAATTTTATTATTCCTCGTCGGGTTCAAGCTCCGCCTTTTCACTGCCCATCGAATGGCATTTTTTTGGGTACTTTTTCGGGTACCCCTACTCTCAAAAGACCACTTTCACTTATTGGAAGGAATTGTCATCTGTCGTTTGCCTAAACCTATCCTTTTGAAATCGCTATAATAAAAGCCCATCAATAGAATCCTAAATGACCATATCCTGCCTTTCACGCCGGTAACGTGGGTTCGAATCCCGCTGGGGACGCCGGTTTTACCTTAAAGAGGTTAGCTCATTCGAGTTAACCTCTTTTTTTCTTTAGCCTCGTGTTCAGGACCTCCCGCATCTCATGCGGGATAACGTGGGCTTGTGCGCCTCGGGCGCATTCGAAGCGCGTCGGAGATCCCGCGCAGCGGGGCTGGGGACGCCAATTGTTTCGGTGGTGGGGATATCTTTTACGAACTGCCCCTTTTTCGTGCCCGGATGATAACTCCACCAAATCAAGAATAATTCTATCAAGACGTTTAGCGGAGAGAGATTTTTCCGAATATTTTTTGCCTTCCATTAATTCGGTATTTTCTCTTTCATTAAATAATTGGATGATTTCACGTTTAGTCCATCGTTTCTTTACAGTAAGTGGAGATACAACCATTTTAGAAACATAGAGACTCCAACCTTCCCTGTAAAATCGGCCAGGTCGTAGGTTTTATCTTTGCCGAGTTGAATCTTTGTCAGCTTGGCGCTCAATTCTTCAGGTGTCTTGGCACCGATAAAATGACCTTCGATGTTTGCCACCATTGGGAAAACCGATTTTCAGAAAAGAAAATGTAAATCTATTATATTCCTTCACATGAACGGTAAGTTATGATCATAACAACTTGAATAAGGGCAGTAGTGAGCAGGCCGAAAAAAGACCACTTCACGGCCCATATTCCCCTTTGAGTGGTGAAAACAGAGGGGTCTACGGTCCCGTGAGGATGGCCATGCCCGTGGTCTTGATGATTGTGCTTGTGCAAATCCCCATGACCAAACATGTCGCACCTTTTCTGATTTTATCTCCTGACGCATGACGCTGAGTCGACCTTACGCCCCAGCCCCCCAAAAGCCTTTTTTTTCGCGGTCGGCATCAGTGATGTGCCCGGCAAGGCATCATCACGCGCTTATGGAAAATTCAGAAGAAATACGGTCTGACTCCGAAATCAGCGCTGCCGTTTACCGCGTCAACGGGACGGACGGGCCACAAGCCGGTTGTTTGGCAACGGCATAGACCTCAATACGCTCCTTTCCTTTTCCTATGTTCTTTCGCTTAAGCGTGATATTGCCGATCTCCCCCGTTCGTTTGAGATGCGTTCCCCCGCACGGAACTCGCGAAAACCCGTAAACCTCCCAGTACCGTCTCTGCCGGCTTTCATCAGAAAAGGCACTGACGATCGTGATGTCTTGATCAACCAGAGCCTGGGCCTCAGAGGTAAGTTTTGGAAAAAGCGCCGATATATTCTCCGGCCACCTGAAGTCTAATCTCGCCTTATCAGGACCAATGTGCGCTCCGATTTTCTCCACGGCGCCCAGTTCACGATACACCAACTCGAGGACAAGCTCGGCGGCAAAATGAAGGCGCATCAACCGGTAACGACGATCCCAGTCAATTTCAACACGGACTCTCTCGCCAGCCTTCAATTCATGATTTTCGGGTAACACATACTGTATGTCAAAATTGGATTTTCTGGCCTCCAGGACAGGATAACCGCCAATGGTTCCCGTATCACTTTCCTGTCCACCGGAAAATGCGTAAAATATCGTTTCCCGCAATGTGATCGATTGACTGAGGGCGGATTCAACGACTGTTTCAAGGGTCGTCAAATAGGGATCTTCCCAGAACATTTTCTTCGTCATCTTGATACCTCGGTGATAGGGGCCCATGGTATTCACGGACAATTCGTAAAGATCATCCATGCAGGCGATGGGCAAGAGCTTGATCCCTTTGGACCGTGGGATTTCATACAGACTCCTCAGACATAAGAATCCCCTTCAAATTGGCTGACCTGCCCAATCATATGCATAGATGGATGGTCAATGACATCTTTGTGGCTCCGCATTAATTATTGAAAATCCAGATACTTCTTTTGAGCTTCTTCACTTCCGAGCTTCCTATACGATTTTTTCAAAACCCATCACCCTCCGGCACGTTTCACTTTGTAACCAAGCCCGCCCAGTTCTTTTTCCAGGACATCCCTGTGATCGCCCTGAATTTCAATGACGCCGTTCTTTAAAGTGCCACCGCTCCCGCACTTTTGTTTAAGGGATTTCACAAGTTTTTTCAGTCCCGCATCATCCAGAGGCACGCCGGTTATCAAGGTTACGCCTTTTCCCTTTCGCCCCTTTGTTTCCCGCATTAATCTGACAATACCGTCGTCTTTAGGGATCGATTGCTTTTTCCGGCAAACACATTTCCCTATGGGTTTATTACAATTAGGACAAATCCCACCAAACTCGGTCGAGTAAACCAAGCCGGCACTCTTATTCTGCGCCTTCGTTGTCATATGCCTCACCTGATTCCTTTGTGTTACGCACCCCGGCAAGGGCCAACCTCACGAGGTGCCGGAGAGACGTCTGCCCCTGCCTCCTTCAGACAATCAGGGCCTCAGCACAGGAGACCGCCTGCGCGTCCCACAGGACCACGCAACCAAAACCGGCCCACCAAGGAGCAGGACCCAGGTCACCGCCGTGTTCACGTCCTGCACATAGGCCCCTAGGGCGCCGATGATGCCTCCTCCCACGACACTCAGGCCGAGACGGAGGGCCATGCGGTCGGACGCCCCGCGGCGCAGCACCTTTGTCACGATGATCGTAAGCATCGGCATGACGAATCCCGCCACGATGCAGATGACGACCATGAGTGCTCCGGCGGCACCCGCCATGTCCCCTGCCGGGCCTTCTTGCCTTGCGGCATCCAAGACACCGGGCATACCCATGAGCGCACCTAATGCCATTCCACCGCTCACAAGAAACGGAATAAGCCACACAAGCCATGAACGCATGTTGGAACTCACAATGCCCCCCTCCTATCCACCGAACGCTTATACTGCGAAAAGTGTTTCCGCCCAGGCAAGGAATGGTGGAAAAACCTTTTGACCGGCTGCGGTGGCATGCCATGACCACCATTTTAAAACTCTCATCTTAGGTCGCCCCTGATATTTGAGATCCCTTTTCTATAAAAAAGAGAAGTTATCACTTTGGATAGTTTGCCATATTGGGTTTTATGGTCCTGCCAAGCCAATCAATGCATTTTCCGACATGACGCATGTTAGCCAGACCTTCTTCATCTTCAAGCACCTCTCCTTTGTCGAGGCCATAGCCCATATTCCAGTAGGTGGAGCCGGGAATAATCATCCGCGACATTTGGAACATGTGGTTAATGGTATCATATGCATGGGTGGCTCCGCCCCGTCTAACGGCCACGACCGCTGCCCCTATTTTTCCGGAAAAAGCGTTATCGTTGGCATAAGCCACATAACCCGCCCTTTCGATTAAGGCCTTTAAATCGGCAGATACCGCTGCAAAATAGGTTGGGGAGCCCAGAATCATGGCATCCGCCTTTAGCATTTTGGAAAAGATGTCGTTAAATTTATCCCGTTTCATGGCGCATTGACTGTCTTTATTTTCAAAACATTTGCTACAGGCCATACAGCCGCGAATGGCCGTTCCGCCGACCTTTACAAGGTCGGTTTCCCAGCCTGCATCCTGCAGTTCGCTGAGCACCTCCTTAAGGAGACATTCCGTATTCCCGCCCTTCCGTGGGCTTCCATTTATGGCTATTGCGTACATAACGGCCTCCCCCTATCTTGTTTGTTACACGCTGAGTGGTTTGAGCCAGCGGCCGATTCGGCACGTTGACCACCTCTCAGGTATATTTTTCCTCTGATCATGCCCCACCTCCAATGAGGTCTGCATGGTGATTATACCTCAATTTTGATTTCCCGCAGCGTCCAGCTCGTACAATACGGTCTCAGCGTCCTTGAAATTCTTTTCCTTGGCAACTCCTTTATTCTCCGGGATCCAGCCATTTTTGTTTGCAAATTCTATGGCTTTCTTAATGGTTTCAGGTCTTATTTCCAAAGCCCAGGGGTATGGATCAAGATATAGCGGTCGCCCTTTGATACCTGATTTATAGATTGTTATATGCCTTGCAGAAGTAACCCACAAGTCGTTACCCCGAATACTCCATTCATATTCTATGCTATCTACATATATTTTTCGTTTTTGCGTGTGTGTCATCTTACCGCGCCTTCATCCTCTATTCTTAAAGGTCTGCGCATAACGAGATAATGAGAGAATAAAGCCTCGACAGCCGAAATCTGATCTATTTACAACACAGAAATGATGCCCGCAATCAACCCGATTGTGGAAAACATGAAGTAGTCATAATAAGGATGTCTGGATAAGATGAATAACAGGAGATGAATAGCACCAATGCGTATTTGGGGAAATCTCCGCTTTCCACTTGACCTTGATTAACACAGAGGTCCCCCTTAGCCACCATGTCTTTCATCACCCGTTTTTCTCGGGCGCCTGGGACAATGCCTGTCAGGACAGCTTCCAGCACTATGAGATCAACCTCATTTGTAAACATCGCCTCGGCTCTTGCACCGCCGCTCTCATCAATATCCGTACCATAATGCCACCATCACGATGATCAAAGCGGTCACAATTGACAATATCAGGCCATAGACAACGGCATGCCGTTTGGGTTTGTGCTTCTGACGTTGCTCCTCAAGTTTATTTTCGAAATCTGCACGGCCCAGGTGATAGGCAGCAACATGCAATGGATGAAAATCAACCCCTTGAGGTAATTTCTCTCTGCCTTCAATCACGGCGTCACATCCGGCATGGACCCCTGACTCAAATGCCTGCTGGAGTTCAGCCGCAGCCCTTTTCTTGATGCGCAGGGAATTGCAGATAAAGTCGATCTGGTCTCGTGGATCTTTTCCAGACCGCATCAATTTCAGCAGGTCGGTTGCGAGTCTATAAGCTTCATCTTTATTCATTTGATAAAACATTCCGATCATCCAAGGATTTGTAGCGATCCTGGAATAACCGACCGTGCCGCTTCTGAAAAAAAAAGGGCGTGATCGGTCAGAAATGCCCATGCATAGCATCGCGTCTTGGTTTCAGGATGGATTATGGGGCTATTAATTTTACAGTTGGGAAGTATGATTGGTATCTTGAAATATCCCGGGTCAATAGATCAAGATTTAATACTGCTGCTTGTGCGCCGATAAAAAAATCCGGAAGCGGGTTCTTTTTGATACCCTTTCTTTTTTTGTATTTGAGGAAAGCCTTTCCAGCCAAAAAAAGCGCCTCTTTTGGGATTTCCAATAGTTGCAAACCTGCCTTGCCAACAGCCGTCTCCAATTCCTCTATCAACTTAAAGCCTATCGATATTTCGGAATAAATGATTGAATTCATATATAGCGGAAAGGAATAACTGTATTCCTCCAATTTGGATTCAGACCAATCAGCCCAATGCGGATCATTGAGAAAAACGTCTAAAATGACATTCGAATCAACCATCACCCCTTTCATTTGTCTCCTCTGGTCAAGGCCATTATTTCATCGGTTGTCATCTGGACGTTGGCTATTCCACGTAATTTCCTGAATTTAGATTCTTTTCTAGGTTGAACCGCCCTCTTTACCAAATAAACCCGGCCTTCCTCTTCAATAAAATCAATTTCAACGGCAGGTGTTATGCCCAATTTTTGCCGAATTTCCTGCGGAATGGTGACTTGCCCTTTTGTGGTGACTCTCATGATTCAGCCTCCGGTAATGATAATACCGGTAATAGTAATACCGACATGTATATTTGTCAACCACGAAGGTAAATGACCCTACTTAGAGCTCATCCGGAAAGGACCATTCCCGGACTCGCGCTATCAGCGATCAGCTTTCAGTCCCGCCATGGCGGGACAAAAACCTTTAAGAAACAAGTCATTAAGCTGATCGTCCCGCTGAAGCGGGAATGGCTGACCGCTCCATCCTGAAATCTCTGATTTCTGGATGGATACTACTTAAGTGCCGGTCTAGTGTGCACTGTTCAAATGCCTCCTTGTTCTCTATGACCGTTCAGGCCTTCAGCATTTGCTTTACGGCGCGGCATATTCGTTTCTCCGTCTTTCGACGTGGTTCCTGGATCTCATTGCATCCGCAGAAAGGCCCCATTGACGGATGGCTGACGACATCGGCACGTGGACGATGGGGACGTCCCATTCCCCACCGCCAACCCTCAACTCACCATCTCGATGGCCAGCGCCCTGGCCAAATCTTCAGGATCTTGATCGAGAACATCGGCGATCCTGGAAAAAGCCTCCAGTTGTGCATTGATGATCTCACCGCTCAACCGAAACCCCGCAGGCCGATCTTTGAGATGCGGGATTTCATTCCAGTGCTGCGAGATCATCCGAAGGCTGCTCTGCACCGGCTTCGGCATGCGCGCCCGTTCGGCAATGGACGCGGTGCGCTGGAGGACCGCTTTCGGGCTCAAACCGGTTCTGGGCCCGCGTGTTGCCGAAAGCCCCCCAGGGGCCGGCCCTCTCAGCTTGTTGTGCTGGTCTACCGCAGCCTCGAAATCCGCTTTGTAGATCAGCGGCAGATGGATGCGGTGCTGCCGGGTCAGGTCGGGGCACCGCGCCACCTCTCTCACGAGGTGCCTGAAAATAACATCGGCTTCGGCATGACTTCCCTGCAGGATGAGGTCCTCGGTTTGCTTCCAGAGCCTGTGAAAGGGCAGGGATTCATGATTCCGGTCTTTCCGCTCGCCGATTCTGACCAGGCAGTAGTCATGCGCTCTAAAAGGTTCATGGGCCGTTCGCGTTCCCGTGTGGAGACGATGGTCCTTTACCCAAAGCGCCTCTTTCCTGACTTCATACTCGGAGCAGTTGATATAGGCGAGGTAACCCTCCCTGAATTGTCTCGGGTCTCCCTGCCTGTCACTGAAGGAGTCCCTGGTCCCCAACCGGTACTGGGTGCCGGCAATATCCAGCAGCGAGAAGATACTCTCTTTCAGGTTTCGCGCGATGTTCAGATATGCAGAGAGCCCGCCCGCATCCACCGCGCCGACGACACTTCCCAGAAATTGAAAGAGTTTATCCGAGACATCACTCCCCCTGGCGCCGTAAAGCGCCACGAACAGATCAACGTCATCCCCCATGTAAGGCAGGGGACCCGCCACCCGCGCGTTTCGGTATTCGACCCGATCCTCTCCCACATATTGCTCCGCCTGGCCGAGCAGGTGGTTTGTCACCAGGAAGGGCAGGGCCTCCCGCCCGGCTTCCATGGCTTGACGATCATGCAGGAATTCGGTGAGAACCACGACAAAAGGGATGTACGTGCTCCAGTATTGCCGTTTGTCTCGCAGAAACATCTCGGAGAGTCTCACTTCGAAGTAGCTCTTCTTCGGCTCTATAATATTTGACGTGATCTCTTCATCCAGCACTGGTCGCCGGGAATCCGTCCGTAGAACCGGGGCTCATGCCTCGCCCGCCTTATCTTGTCGAGAAAGTCTCCTATCGAGAGCATGGCACCTCTCCCATTGCGGCTTGCGTTTTGAGTCCTCAGGACAACCTGCGCCCGGCAGGGGGATACGGGGTCTGCAGGATCAACACGGGAGCGGCCCAGATAATTTCCTGCTTTTTGTAGGCATCGTGCATATCTCGGCGCGTCCTGAGGAAGGCATATTCGAGGGACAGGCACTTCAGCATGTTCGCGTAAAAAATCCTGGTATGCTCTTCGGCGAGATTGTCCTTGATGTCCCAGCGAAAGCCCAGGGCGGAAGGGATTCCGCGATCGGCGAGTTCATAGAGGAAATCCTCCTCGGAACTGTGGCAACTGCTCAGATAGATGAATCGGGTCCTTGCATCCCGCAACCATTTGCTGAACAATTCACTGCGGACATGAGTCACCTCCCCTTCCATTTCGCCGGGAAAAAACAGCAACCCCTCCTTGTGATCCGTCCACGTGGCTTTGTCTCTCCCCTCCCCCTTGTACCGGCCGAAATAGGAATGCCCCGCGTAGTGCACGATATCCCACGGCCCCTCTTCGGTCAGGCATTTCCTCACGAGTTCGCGGGTACAGACTTCACCCCTTTGGGGTATTTTCTTCACTCTTCCCACGGCCTCTTTCCCCGACAAAAATTCCTCGAGAAAATTCGCCGCCGCCTCGATGTTGTGAAGCAGGTCGTACTGTTTCTCTATGCTGTGCACATAGTTGTCCCCGATGTCCGACTGAATGACCAGGCAGCTTTGGGGCCGGGTGAGGTCATCCTGAAAAAGCGGCGTCTGGTAGACGATCACTGGCTTCCTCCTTTTCGGACGTTTTCTATTCCCGTCTCCCAGGTAGGCATCCCACCCTTGTGGATCTTCCTCAGCCGACCATAGAATCTTGCTCCAATCGACCCTTTCAGCCTCCAGCAATCGGTGCCAATATTCTTCCTATTCGATGCTTTCTCTAATTGTATTCCTAACCCGTTCGCCCAGCAATTAAATTCATTGACTTAGGAATGATGTCTCTATTCCCATCATCAATGACCAACAGATGAACGTGGTTTGAAGGAACCAGAGTGTTCAGGATCATAAATCCATACCGATTCCTGCCCTGATACAACCCATGCAAATAACGACGCCGATCTTTCGAGAATTTGTGATTTAAAATAGTTAGCGAGGGCCGACCCCTTTCCTTTATTCATTACGGAGGCTTTTCCAAAAGCTCGGTGTCACCCGGGCGCCCTTTGCGCTTTTTTTATGTGTCATGGTTGATCTAATGGAGGTCTTTTAGTCGGCCTCCCAGAGAAAATAGTACCAATGATTGGACAAATGCCCATAACCGAGAAAGCCTTCGATTTCATCGGCATCTCGGCGCATGGCTTCCAAGCTGGGGTATATTTTATTTGGGGGCTTTTCCAAATAGGCAATCCCGGTTCCAAACGAAGCCACTCCAATACCCCGGAAGTGCGTATAATATTTTACTGATGGGAAAGGGAGCGATGTGGTTTCAATGTATCTATAACCAAGAGCCTTATTTCGTTTTGACTCTATTGATTCCGCCGCCTTAAGCTTAGAGAGAATAAGATTATTTATTTTTTCGAATTCAGATTGACGTTCAAAATAATATTTTTGCATTTCTTCTGTCTTAGGTAGCTGGTGAAGTAGGAATAGATAAACAAAGAGCCCAATGCCTGCCGCAACAATAATCGTCAGAATCGAAACAAGAATTTTCTTAATTTTCATGAGAGCTCAGCACCTCTTTATCTACATATAATCGGGATCGAGAGGGCCTTCAAGGCCTCCCCTCACCACAGCTACTCGCCTCCGCCGAGCCACGCCCGGAACGGCGGATTGTGGTCCATGCAATCCATTTTGCGCAGTTCTCCTTTATTATAACGTTTCAATGCGTTACCTCGCTGCGCCCAACACCCATAATTGGAAACCCGGGCTGCCTCAGGAATTTTTCTTGAATTTTTTCATTTCATTTTTGTGGTAGAGATCAAAGAAGATCACGCTATTGTCCGAAATGGTCTTACAATCCTCGCACTCCTCTTCAAGACGACGGTTCTCCTTTCGACATAACCTGCACCAATAATAAATGATCCGGTAATCCCCCCTGCCGACATATTTCTTAAACCGGCCCCGATACAGACCGTGCATCTTGCCATCGGCATCGTCCGGTTCAACGAGTAGGCGATCGATAACCTGCCGGATACGTTTGTAACCATGGGGATCGGACTGCTTCACTTGCTGCAATTTTCGGGAAAAGCGCTCGGTGGGTTGATACAGATTATCTTCGATCATTGCCTCTCTCTCTGAAGAACAGGGGGATATAGGATTGTCCCCCTTTTCATGCGATTAAACTTTGGTGAAGGACAATATCTTTGCCGGGAGCCACGGCTCGATATAATTCGGCCAATTTCTCAAGGCTGGGCATTGAAGTCCCCCGCTCGTATCGAGCATAGGCATTGCGCGATTTGGCACCCAGGCGCTCGGCAGCTTCAGATAGCGAAAGACCACTCTTTTCGCGCTGCCTTCGCAGAAACAAGCTAATCAGGCCCCTAGAATCGTTTGAACCCACTTCGAAATCCCCGTGTTTGCCCGGATGAACGGAAACTGAGAAACCAGGGCGGTTCACCAAGGTCTCCAACAACTCCTTAACCATGACAAAAGCTTCCTTGCGTGTATGCCCTTGAGTCATGGTATCAAGAAGAGGTACCTCGGCAAGCCAAAATTTCCCATCCTTATACACCTTCCCGTAAAAACGCATATCAAATTTTCCTTTCAGCACGCCTTAGAATAGCCCTGGCAAGCTTTTCGTTTATCTCGTTGTGGAGAGGAATCGCTTCCTCACGGTCTCCATCAGTCCAGATGTCATGGTGCTTGCCATGACGAAGAAACGTCCAACCGATCCTGCTGAGCGCATTTTCTAAGTCCCGATTTTTCATAAGCCGCTGTACACTGTTTTGTGTACATCGTCAATAAAGGGGTAAAGGGGGACGCTAGTCGGCGTCCCTGACTACCGCCCTCTTCCACGAAAGCCAAGTATTCCCTTTTTGCTTTACAGCCGGTGGCGATGTTACGATGGGGACGCCCATAAGAACCAAAAAGACTCTTCGAAATAATACTTTCTTAGTTTTTTATGGGCCCACTCTCTTCATAGAATGTGGCGGACCTGTGGAGTGCCATCGACCTTCGGCGTAGCCGGAGGTCGATGGTATTTTACCAGCTCCCTTACACACTTGCCTACGGACGGTTAGCCGGATTGCTGCCTTTTTTGTCATACCAGTCAAAGTATGTATTGGCGCCATCTTTTCCGGACTGCTCCAGCTTGGTTTTCATGCGTTCGGAAAGATCAAAGTCAGTCGTCCCCACGCCAAGGGTATCAATATATACGGTTCGCTGCCAGTCATCACTGTGCATATGACCGTTTAACTGGCTTTCCATGACGGTCCCGATCAGCGCCTTGATGTAGTCGAAAAAGTCCGAGATGTTTTCATGCTGAGGCTCGGCACCGTCCCGGAAAACACCGATCTCCTGCTTCGAATCGAGGCGGAAGCCCAATGTCTCCTTGTTATAGACATACCGGCTCGCCTTGGGATGCATTTTTAAAAACTGCTTATTTTCCTCTTGATAATACCCGGTCTCCACGCCCATCTTGGAACGCACCGCTTCCTCTATGTATTTGTCACGATCGAAGAGCTTGATTGGAAAATTGTTAAGCAACCCACCATCCACGTAAATATCGTTTCGGACGTTGCGAAAGGCTGAAAAAAACAACGGAATGGACATGGAAATCCTCACTGCATCGGCGATGCGGGTGGTCGGGGTGTGCTCGCTTGAAAAGACCTCCCCGAACCTGGTGCTCAAGTTAGTGCCATAAACATACAAATCCGGCCGACCAGCCGCCTTGAGGTCCCGAAAGGTAGCATTTGGATTTTTCAATTTTTTGTTGATCAATCCTGACATCCAGTGGTGAAAAAAGTTCCCCTTGTACCAGGCGAACTCTTTGATCAGCCGCTCCGTATCGCGCCACAGTCCCCAGTTGTCATCCATGAAATTATTGAAATCCAGATTTTTAAGGATCCGGCGCTGTTCGGCAATGTCATAGCCCAAAGCAAAGAGGGTCGCATTGATGGCGCCGGCGGAGGTGCCACCCACCCGCTTGATATTATCCAGAATGCCCTTTTCCTGAATGACCTGCATGGCGCCCACGTACGCGATACCCTTAACGCCACCCCCTTCAAAAGACGAGGTTCTTGAAATGATAAGCCATGATTCTCTTTTTTCTGAGTTTGATGGTGTGCAGAAAAATTCTCAACGACCAGTCACATCAAATCAAACAAACGGGGCAGTTGAAAAACAAGGCTGACTTCAAAAAATGGATCCTCTCCTCACCCCCTGTATTGGATTATTTAAGGATTGTCCCGCTTTTCACTTGGTTCGGATTCTTCGATCATTTTTCTGTTAGCACAATGATCGCTTTTTCCAATGCTTTGTTGAAATCAATGGGTCGATCCATCATCAAGAAATGATCCGCGTCCTTCAGAACAATAGCATTGAAAGAAAACATATGCCGACGGTTTGTTTCATAATTGATGGGCCACAGATCCCCATTTACAGTTATAACTGGAATTCGTATGTGTTTAAATACGTTTGCCGCTTCACCGGTGATGTATTGAGTCATCATTTCATTCATAGCGCTTATTGCAACGCTGGGCGGCGCAGCTGACATATCTGAGAGTATCCATTCGCGAAGCTGCGGATCGGTGTTGGATAATATCATCTCGCCCACAAACTGCCTGCTTCCATCTCGAAAGTTTTCCTTCAACGGGGCGATCATCTTTTTCAGTTCTTCGTGAGTTAGCGGATACTCGATATTTTCAAGGGTATCGATACCGATCAATCCGATGACACGTTCAGGCATGAGGCGGGCCGCTTCTGCAATCACTGAACCGCCCATGGAATGACCTATTAGAATTACGCTATGACTGCCCGTTGATTCTGTTACCGCCCGAACATCCTCGCCGAAAGATGCCATGGTATACTTGGTGCGGGTCATCCCTGAATGGCCGTGGCCGGCAAGATCCAGAACGACAACACGATGTTTTTTCGAAAACACTGGCACCTGGGCACGCCAGTAGCGGGCATCGCAACTCCACCCATGTACAAATACCAGAGTCGGTTCTCCTGTGCCGAAGATTTCATATGAGATTGGTGTTCTGTCTTTTGAATAGACAATATGGGGCCATTGGGCTTCTGCCGGTGAACATCCAAAGGCTGAAATTAAAAACACCAGGCAGGTAACCAGGCTCATAAAATATTTTGAACATGATTTATACAGCAGGTCCCTATGTCTCCGAAATATTTTTGTATTTACGCTCATTATCTAATCCCTCCTTTAGCCGAATCGAAATAGGAAGGAGCCTCGCGACTCCCCTCCTCCCACATTTACTCGCCTCCGGCGAGCCACACCCGGCATACGGATCACGTATCCCGCTGAAAGCGGGATTGATTACTCTAACCGGTGTGAGACCCTCCGAGTTTTCGTATGTTAGCTTGGTTGGACCCAACTAGTGCTCATCCTGAAATCTGTGATTTCTGGATGGACACCAACTATTCTTGTTACCCTTTGTCCTCACTAATATACCGGGTCTCCCCTGCAACTTTCACACTTGCACCAGGCTCAGACGTGTATTCCACATAAAGGCGTGACGGACAGCCCATATCTATGCCCTGGATGATTTCAAATCGCCTTTTTCCCGGCCAGCCGATATCCCGCAAGTACCCTGCAAGAGCCGCCGCCGCTGCACCTGTCGCCGGATCTTCATAGATACCGCCCGGCGGAAATGCATTACGAGAATGAAACACTCTATCCGACTCAGGCCAAAGAAGATTAATTGTCGCGACATCCTCATTCCGCATGAGAGCTTTAGTTCTGTCAAAATGATATGTCATTTCTGCAAGCGTCTTGCGATCTTTCAAGACAATGATAAGATGCTTGGCACCGGCAAACGCAAAGCGAACCGGAAAATTAGGTTCTATGTGAGCCGCGGTGAACTGGAATTGCTCAATAATTTTTTCTATATACTCATGCGGTGCTGCTTTAGACCATGTTCCAGGAGAATGTAAGGCGGCTGCATATCTGTTATTCACAGATTTTGTAACATCGACAATTATTTCATCGTTATTCAGAAAGAGCTTATACGCGCCCTCTCCGAACCGGTCACCTAAAATAGCTCCGCAGGCAATCGTGGCATGTCCGCAAAAGGGAATTTCCATCTCTGGTGAGAAATAGCGAATTCTCCACCCGTCTTTAACAGGCTTCAAGAAGGCTGTTTCAGAATACCCCACTTGTTTTGCGATACTAAGCATATTTTTTTCTTCCGGTATCTCATTGCAAATTACAACACCAGCAGGATTGCCGCCTTTGTTATCATCAGCAAACGCCGCTATTTT
>CAYNYM010000028.1:0-15332 GCA_964401325.1 uncultured Desulfobacteraceae bacterium
CGGGGACCTGCTGGAGGACGCGCAGGTCAAGAAGGCCTATTTGGGGCAGTAAAAACTGCACAACTGCTTCGGACGTGACGTGTGGACGGGGGTTTCCGGTCCAGACGAAAAAACCCGGGGGATTCAAGAGTTGGGAATAGTTAAACCTTTTGAAAAAATAAAGATCCTTGGTCATGGCAATCTCTTTTCAAAAAGAGATTGTCATGCCCCAACCATTGCTGAACACGTTTTAAAAAGCTAACCAATTACAAAACTTAAAACTTCCATAGTTGTTTTACTTGAGCTTTTCAAACCATTCACGCTCCACCGGTTCGGGTGGACAGGCATTGAAAGAAAGGAGGTTGCGAGATGAAGATTTTTAAAACCCTGTTTCTTCTGGTCATGGTTTTCGCCTTTGCCGCAGGGACCGCGCTGGCGGCCGATACGGTCAAAATCGGCCTGCTGGCGCCCTTGACCGGTTTTGCGGCGGCGGACGGACTGAGCGTTCACAATTCCGTAAAACTTGCCCTGGAGCGAATAAACAACGAAGGGGGCGTTCTGGGAAAAAAGGTAGAACTGGTGGTCTACGACGACCGGGCGGACGGTAAAGAGGCGGTGGCCCTAGCCCGCAAACTCATTCAGCAGGACCGGATCGTCGGCTTTGTCGCCGGTTCTTACAGCACCCCGACCCGGGCCGTGGCCCCCATTTTTCAGGATGAGGAGATCCCCCTTATCTCTGCCTATGCGGTCCATCCGGATATCACAAAGGCGGGCAACTACTGCTTCCGAAACGGATTCCTGGGTATGGTGGAAGGCAAGTCTGCAGGCTATGTCGCCGACAAGATGCTGAAGGCCAAACGCGTGGCCCTGCTTACCAGCGACAATGATTTCGGCCGCACCCTGGCGGAAGGGTTCAAGACCTATGTCAAGGAAAGGGGCAAGGGGATGGAAATCGTCTATGCCCAGACCTATCCCTTCAAGGAAAAAGATTTCAAGCCCTATCTTTCAAAAATCAAGGAACTCTCTCCTGACATGATCTTTGCCAGCGGCTACTATTTCCAGACCGGTCCCATCGTCAATCAGGCAAGGGAAATGGGCCTGACCATGTCCATTCTGGGTGAGGAAGGGGCCGATTCCCCCAAATTCATCGAAATCGGCGGAAACGCCGCCGAGGGCTTTGTCATCGTGACCAACCTCAACCGGGACGACCCCAGACCCGATGTTCAGGCCTTTTTGAAAGAGTATGAGAAACGTTACGGCATCCAGCCCGACATGGTCGGGGCCTCCGCCTATGACGGCTTCATGATTATCTGCGACGCCATCAAGCGGGCGAACAGTCTCAAGGGACCCGACATACGGAAGGCCATCGCCGAAACCAAGGACTATAACGGCCTGACCGGCGAGATCAAGGGGTTCACGGATATCGGAGAGGTCGTCAAGGATGTTCAGGTCCAGATCGTCAAGGAGGGCAGGTTCCGACACTTCGGCGTCGTCAAGGATCTCGACCTCATCACGCCATGATCTGAATATTGACGAAGCCTTTGCTGCAACAGGCTTGTGACGGATAAAAATCCTGGCCCGGAGGACCAGGCTTTTGACAGCAAAATAGAAAAGGGGCACCCCTGCTGATTTGCGTGGAGTGCCCTTTCTTATTTCCTGGATCGGCTTAACTAGACGACGGCAACATTGACGGCAGAAGGGCCTTTTTGTCCCTGTTCTATGTCAAAGGTTACGCGGTCGCCTTCGGAAAGGGTCCTGAAGCCGCTGGTATTGATCCCGGAATAGTGGACGAAAACATCCGGTCCATCTTCCTGTTCGATGAACCCAAACCCTTTTTTTTCATTAAACCATTTTACAGTTCCATTAGCCATAGTGACAGTCTCCTTTAAGATTTTTCTCATGGTCTCAGCCCTCGGGTTGCCACTTTTGACAAATGGAAACACTCTAAGCACGAAACCGGCCCGCATACAAAAACAAGCCTCCACTAATCGAAACTAAAATAATCGAGATGTTATTAAAGTCAAGCCGTTAATATAACAAAAAAGCCATTATTTCGGTAATCCATTGACATCAGGATAAATATTTTTTCAGATCCGAAATTCATTCAGTCCCCCGACCGATCCTTCCTCAAAATCGCGCCCGCCACGATCAAACGGATGCCATGAAAACCTTCAGGCTTTGCGCGTTCGGCGGAGCCACTCGAACCATTCATCGAGACCTTCCCCGGTCTTGCAGGAAATCTCAAAAATGACCATATCCGGGTTGATCTTCAAGGCCTCTTCTCGGATTGTCTCAACCCGGCAATCCACATAGGGCAGGAGATCTGTTTTGTTGATCAGCAACACCTTCGATTCGTGGAACATGAGGGGATACTTGGACGGTTTGTCGTCTCCTTCGGTCACGCTCAGGATCATCACCTTGAAATCCTCACCCACCTTGAATTCCGCAGGGCAGACCAGGTTTCCCACGTTTTCAACCACAAGCAGATCCAAACGGCTGAAGTCAAATTCACCAAAAGTATCCCTGATCATATTCGCATCCAGGTGGCAGGCCCCGCCCGTATTGATCTGGACCACGGGGATATCTTTCTCGGCAATCCGTTCGGCATCCCGGGATGATTGAACATCGCCTTCAATGATGCCCAATCTCAACTCATCCTTCAAGGCATCTATGGTCTTCTCGAGAAGGCTAGTCTTTCCGGCCCCCGGAGAACTCATAAGATTCAGGACCAAAAGGCTGTGTTTGTCAAAAAGCTCTCTGTTTTGCCTGGCCATCCGTTCGTTGACCTCAAGTATATCGCGCACAACGGAAATCTTCATATCTTGCATCCTCTTTAAATGGAATTTGAATGGCCGCCGCAAATGGCCCTTTCATTCCACCTCCAACTCGATGAGGGCCAGTTCTCGACCGCTCAAAGACTCCATATCGGAACTCCCGCAATAGGGGCAGAGAAAGGCGTAATCTATGATATCAAATTCATGGGCACACCTGCGGCACACCCCTCTTAGAGGGACCATGTCCATAATCAGTTCGGCACCTTCCAATTCGGTCCCCTGGGTGATTACCTCAAAGCAGAAACCCAGGGCATCAGGGACGATTGCAGACATCTGGCCTATTTGCAGCCGTGCCGATTTAAGTTTGACGGCGGCGTTTTCAGCCATTTCTTGCTTGATGATGTCGATCAGGCTCTTTGCGATGGACATTTCATGCATAGGAAAACATCTCGCGTAGGAGTCACCCCTTTACCCCTGCATCAATGCTACAATGAGGGAATTGATCTTCTGTC
Organism: uncultured Desulfobacteraceae bacterium; assembly: GCA_964401325.1. Lineage (GTDB taxonomy): Bacteria > Desulfobacterota > DSM-4660 > Desulfatiglandales > HGW-15 > CAYNYM01. The sequence goes on from CAYNYM010000028.1 coordinate 3,266, forward strand.
TGGCATCATTGAAAAGACCTGACAAGTTCAGGGAATGGTTGGCAAAAATACTGTCCGGATCACCGTTAAAGATGACCAGGGGTTCGAACTGACATCTTCCAAAGACCTCCAGGATCTTGTCGACCAGTTGGGCCGAGTTCTTGTCAACAAGAACATCATGAAAGTCAATTCTTATGGCCTTGAAGGATTCATAGAGGGCATAGGCAACACCCTGGGCATAGTAGAAATTGTCATCAATCCTGTGCCAGGGGATATCGATGTCCACGACCCTCTGCCCTCCTGGACTCCCTTTTTCCGTATCCTCGACCGACAAGGTCCGGTTGATGTCACCGGGGGCATTGATAAGGCGAGTGTTCACCCCCCCCATGAGAGAGGTGTATTGATTCAGCAGTTCCACGAGATTATCGGCCCTCGGGTGAAAATTTGACCCACCCGATTCCAGGTTACGATAAAAGGCATCCAGGTTGTCGTATCCCGATTTCCACTTACCTTCCGCGGATGGGAACCACCATTTATAGGGGTCATTGGAAAGGGCCGTAAACACGGCTTCGGCATAGGGGTCCAGTTTGTCCGTGGTTCTCATTCGTGAGAGGTTGTCCCGCAGAACCCGGACATTGTATCTAACGACTTCCAGTTGCCCGATCTGGAAATTGGGAAGGTTGTCAAGGAATATCGTTGGCCAGTACATATCATTTGGAAGCCAGTTGTCGAGCATCTGCTTGAGCAAGGCCTGATTGGTCTTCAGAAAATATGCACCCTTGACATTCTTGTCGATATTGTCCGTGGACAGGGCACCCGGTTTTCTGGAATTGACCGCCATGACGACAAGGACAAAGATGACAAGAAAAAGGACAAGAATCAGTGCCAGTCGACCGTACTTCGTTTTCCCTTTTCTTTTTTGAGTTATTTTGGGCAGTTTCTTTTTCATCAAGGCTCTCCCTATAAAAAATTGAGCAGAGGTTTGTCTTGTGATTCACGAGGACACAGATCTGCCCCGGCCGTCAAGAAGATATGTCCCCGATTCTTGAAGATCGGTAGCTGTTTCGTCTTTTGAAAGGCCTGCAGCCAGGGACAGGTCATGGCAATCTTTTTTCAAGAACGAAAATCGCCGTCTTGATCGAACAAGGCAATAGAGGAGTTGGTCCAAGAATGCATCACAAGGGTGGCCGGGCAACTTTCACTCAATTGAATTGTTCATCAGAGAGTCCCAGAAATGGGGGTCTTCGTCTTTCCAGTCCGGACCGAACCTCCTGTCACAAAAGCCACTCAGCCTGTCATACCATCTGACGAAAACGTTTTTTTTCCTTTCACGGGCGTCAATGATGTCTGCCAAATACACATCGACCTTCCCAATTTCTTCCTTTGGCACGAAATAGGATGCACCCTCCTCGAAGGATTTTTTGAGATCGCTCTTTGTGAGGGCGTGGGCCGTCAGCATGAGGGCGGGGATACCCCTTTGATTGGCCGTTTCAAGCAGGTCATACCCCCTGACGCCCATGATATCCAAAACCGCCGCCTCATAGGGATTGTTTTCAAGAAGACTTATGGCCTCGCCAAAGGATGTGGCCCTGTCCACTTTGCACATGCTCAGCAGTTCGGTTAAAAAATCCAGAATATCCACTTCGTCATCTACGATCAGAACCCTTTTACCTTTCAGATATTTTTCCGGTTCCATGGTTAGTCTACCTCCAATGCTTACGAATCAGCGGTACCGCTGTAAACGAAAGTAATTTTCATTAACACGCTTCCCCCATGAAATCAACAAAATCAGTGGCACTGATCCACCATCAAGAGGTCATCTGCGGCACGGCCTTCTGCAAGCTAGGCCGATCCTGCCCTCACGAGACATGAACGAACCTTGGGGAGTCCGGCACATCCCCGACCGGCCACAAGATCCCCGGCACCTCGAATCCGAACGCCTTCATTCTATGAAGAAAAAAATGCGGAGCAAAGGTGCTATCCATCTTTTTGATTTCAAATATTAAATTCATTACATATGCAAAAAGGCAATTATTCGACCCTTAAATGTAAAAATTTTAGCTTGACAAACAGGATAGAACCTCATTATTGTTTTCCCAGTAAAACGTCCGTTTTACACAGGTGAAGCCTCAAGCAGACCGAGATCGGATCATGGGAATACCGACAGGGTTCAAGAGGGTACCGGCCATAGACAAATGCTTTAGCATTCTGGACCTCCTCTCCAAAAGCCAGCGGGCCATCGGGATCAGCGAAATTGCCAATGCCCTTGGTTATCACAAGGGCACCGTTTATAACATGGCTTACACCCTCGTGGAATTGGGAATTCTCGAACAAACCCCGGAAAACAGATTCCGCCTCGGGACCCGTCTCTATGCCCTTGGTAAGACTGCGGGAAACACATCCGAATTGATCCGGACCGTCCATCCCTATTTGGAAAAGATTCACCAGAGACTGAAGGTATCGGCGTACCTGGGGATTCTTGTTCGGAACAGTGTTATCACCGTGGACAAAGTCGACTCCCCCATTCACCTCAAGGTTTCATCCGAGGTCGGGATGGCTACCCACATTCTCGCCGGGGCCGTGGGCAAAATCATCCTGTCTAAGATGCCCGATCATCAGATTGAAGAGATTCTCGCCAAGTACGATCTAAAAAAATATACGCCTTTTTCGGTCATCGACAAAAAGGCATTCTTCCAACTTATCCAAAAGGCCAGGGAGGACGGTTACGCGTACAGCGATCAGGAATATATTGAAGGCATACGTGCCCTGGCCGTTTCCTTGAACCAATACAAACAGAACCTCATGACCGCTGTCTATATCGTCGGTTTGAACAGTCAGATAAGAGATGAGGACATTGAGTCTTACGCAAAACTCCTGAAACAAACAGCCCAATCCATTGACGACCGCCTGGCCCTAGCCTAGACCCGGGGGAAAAACGCCCTTGAACAGGCCCATGGCGAAGGAGAACATTATGAGGACGGGGACTTGAACCCTGTGCTGCGACTACGCAAGTACGGCATGGAAGGGGGTGAGAATAAAATTTTTTCAGCCTGCGGTAAAAAATCATTTCCGCTAACCTTTTGACAAGGAGGCTTTGGGATGAAAAAGAAAATCTGGATCTCTCTTTTGGTTTTGACAGTATCCGTAGCGTTTTGTCTTATGGGCGCCCCAAAGGCCCAAGCCGGCCCCGTAAAAATGACTTACAGCTGTTTCTTCCCTCCGACACATGCCAATAGCAAACTGGCCGAGGCCTGGTGCGAAGAAATCGAGAAGAGAACCGGGGGAAAGGTTCAAATCGCTTACTACCCTGGGCAGACCCTGACCAAGGGTACCCAGTGTTATGATGGAGTCGTCAACGGCATCTCGGACATCGGGTTCTCCATTCTCCAGTATACCCCGGGGAGATTCCCCGTGATGGACGTGATCAATCTGCCCATAGGCATCCCGAGTGGGACAGTCGCCACGGCTATCCTCAACGAGATCAATGAAAAATTCCAACCCAAGGAATTGAATGACACGAAAGTCATGTATCTCCACAGCCATGGACCCGGGCTCATTAACACCAAAGAAAAGCCCGTCCGGAAAATGGAAGACCTGAAAGGCCTCAAGATCCGCTCCCACGGTCCTACGGCGGAAATGATCAAACATTTGGGTGGAACCCCGGTGGCTCTTCCTATGCCTGAACTGTATCAGGCCCTCCAGAAGGGGGTTGTCCAGGGGGGTGTCTTTCCCCTCGAGGCCCAAAAGGGCTGGCGCCTGGCCGAGGTCACGGATTACACCTCAGCCTGTTTTTCTACCGCCTATGGTCTGGGATTTTTCGTGGTCATGAACAAGGACAAATGGAACAGCCTGCCGCCGGACGTCCAGAAGACCATTGAGGAAATCAACATCGAATGGACCTTCAAACAAGGACAGATCTGGGATGATATTGACTTCAAAGGCGTCCAATTCCTTCTGAGCAAGGGGAACACCATTGTCGGCGTTGACGATAAGGAAGCCGCTCGAAGGGCAAAGGCGGTTAAACCGGTCATGGACGCCTATGCAAAGAACCTTGAAGCCAAGGGACTTCCCGGCAAAGAAGTGCTAGAATTCGTGCAAAAGCGTCTGAAAGACGCAAATAAAGGAAAATTTACGAGCAAATATATGGCTGGGGGCAATTAATACGAATGACATCCAAAGGTCCGGGACCCCTGGTCCCGGACTAAAGACCCATGGAGACTTATGAAGGCTTTAGAATGGATATCGGACTTTTTGAAAAAGTTGGGAGGCATCTGTCTCGTGGGCATGATGTCTCTGACCTGTGCGGACGTCATTGGCCGAATTTTCGGTCACCCTATACTGGGGTCGGTAGAATTGGTGACCGTCATGGCTACCATGGCCATTGCCACGGGTTTGGCCTTTACCCATGAAACCAAGGGGCACGTAGGAGTAGAGATCCTGGTGAGGCTCTTCTCCCAGAGGGTGCAAACGATTATTGAACTGTGTACCAGTACCCTGAGCTTCTTGCTCTTCGCTATTGTCACCTGGAGAATGTTTCTCTATGCCCATGACCTGCATCGGACGGGAGAGGAAACCGTAAATCTGAAGCTTCCAGAATATGTCTTCGTCTATGCATTGTCCATATGCCTGATTATATTCACCTTAACCATCTTTCGGGATATTTTAGGCAATATTCGTAAATTGGGGGTGAAATGAATCCCACACTCATTGGTATAGTCGGTATTTGCGTGATGATTCTTATTTTTCTCTCCAGAATGCCCGTGGCCTATGTGATGGCCATGATCGGATTTCTGGGATTCAGTATCATGATCTCTATGAAGGGGGGATTCAATCTCCTTTCACGAAATGTTTATGAGGTTTTTTCTTCGTATGGTCTTACAACCATTCCTCTCTTCGTGCTCATGGGGCAGCTGGCTTTTAACAGCGGCATCAGCCGCCGTCTCTATGACACGGCGAATAAGTATCTCGGTAATACCCGCGGCGGACTGGCTATGGCCACGGTTTCCGCCTGTACGGGTTTCGGTGCGGTATGCGGGTCAAGCCCGGCCACCGCAGCAACCATGGCGACCGTGGCCCTCCCCGAGATGAAACGTTTCGGGTACGCCAACGAGCTGGCCACCGGAGCCGTTGCCTCCGGTGGGGGGTTAGGTATGATCATGCCCCCCAGCGTCGTTCTGATCGTCTACGGCGTATTGACGGAACAGTCCATTGGGAAACTCTTTGTGGCCGGTATTTTACCCGCCATCCTCGTGACCATCCTATTTGTCATCAGCATATTCATCTGGTGCATTCGCAATCCTGCACAGGGTCCTCGAGGAAAAAAATTTTCGTGGAAAGAAAAAATCCTTTCCTTGACCAAGCTCGGGGAAACCCTTGCCGTCTTTGTTCTGGTCATGGGCGGGCTGTTTACGGGTCTCTTTACCCCCACTGAGGCCGCTGCCGTGGGCGTTTTCGGGGTTTTGCTAGTTTCACTGATCAGACGACAACTCACTTGGAACAACTTTGTCAAGTCTCTTTACGAAACCCTACGCACCTCCTGCATGGTGATGTTGCTCATAGCGGGTGCCACGATTTTCGGCAAGTTCTTCGCCGTAACGAGAATTCCCTTCGAGATCGCCAACTGGGTAGGGGGTTTGGATTTGCCGCCTTATGCCATCATGTCCATCATCATCCTGATCTATTTTTTCGGAGGGTGCTTCATGGACGCCCTCGCCTTTGTGATGCTCACGATTCCCATCTTTTTTCCGGTGGTCAACAGCCTGGGCTATGATCCCATCTGGTTCGGCATCATTGTCGTTATGGTCACCGAAATGGGCGTCATCACACCACCGGTAGGGATTAATGTCTATGTTGTCTTCGGGGTGGCGAAGACCCTCATTGGAGAGGTGCCACTCGAGACCATTTTCAAGGGCATTTTGCCATTTTTACTCGCCGTGGCCGTAGGCATTGTTATTCTTATTGCTTTCCCTCATATTATTCTCTTTTTGCCCAATATCATGTACTGATCCGCTGGTAAAGATTGTTTCGGTGGTTTGAATTAAGAGGCCGCGGAATTTCCGTAATCTTGAGGTTTTTCTAAACATATCCGGACTGCGCACCGCGCGGATGTGAGTATCCATCCGGTTTTTGTGGAGTTGAATCAAGAGGCGATCCCAGGGGCTGAAATCCACAAAAATACCTAGTTCAATTTATGGGTCGTTTTTTGCCATTATAAACCACTCAGATTAAAGGGGTAGCTATGATTGCAAAACAAAAGTATTGGAATCCGGTCCTGGAAACCCTTGCCGAGGAGAAGCTTCGAAATCTCCAGGTGAAGAAATTCAGGAGAATTTTTCAATGGACCTTTGACCACTCAAAGTTTCACAGGTCCCTTTATGATGATGCAGGCATCAAGCCGGAGGACATTCGATCCCTTGAGGACATCAAGCATGTCCCAAAGGTCGAAAAAAGCATGATGCGGGATATCCAGCGAAAAGACCCTTTTCCTTACGGGGATGCCCTCTGTGTGCCTCTGGAGGAAGTGACGGAATTCAGACAGACGAGCGGCACCACAGGACAACCGGTCTACCAACCGGACACCTGGCAGGACTGGGAATGGTGGGCCGAGTGTTGGTCGTATATTCTCTGGGCACAGGGCTATCGTCCGAAGGACCGCGTCTTTTTACCCTTCGGTTACAATGTCTTCGTGGCTTTCTGGGCGGCACACTATGCCTCCGAGAAGGTCGGTTGTGAAGTCGTGCCCGGGGGCGTGCTGGACACCCAGGCCCGAATCCTCAAGATTCAGGAACTGCTACCGACGGCCATGATGGCCACACCGACCTATATCCTGGGTATGGCGGATACGGCCAGGAACAAAATGGGTCTTGAACCCGAAAAGATGTCCATCGAAAGAATTACCTGCGCCGGGGAACCGGGTGCCTCCATCCCGAGCACGAAGAAGCGTATGGAAGAGGCCTGGGGGGCCAAGGTCTATGATCACGCAGGGGCAACGGAAATAGGGGCCTGGTGCTTTGAATGCGAAGAGCAGTCCGGGGGGCTTCATGTCAACGAGGCCTTTTTTCTCGTAGAAATTGAAGATGTCGAAACGGGGCAACCCATTTATGAAACCGGCAGACAAGGCAAAATGGTCATTACTGCGATGGACAGGATCGCCCAGCCCTGCGTTCGTTTTGACTCCAAGGATATCATCGAATGGTCCGACGATCTGTGCCCCTGCGGAAGGACCTTTCGAACAATCAAAGGGGGGCTTATCGGCAGGGCCGATGACATTACCAAGGTCAAGGGCGTACTCCTCGCGCCCGCTGCAATCGAGGAAGTTGTCAGGGGTTTCAATGGCCTGGGCGACGAATTCGAAGTGATCGTCGACAAGGTTGGGGACGTGGACAGGATTACCCTCAAGGTGGAGTTGATGCCCGGTTTCCAAGACGACAAGGATGAAATCACGGCCCGACTCAAGGATCAGCTGAGGCTTAAGACCAACCTCGGCTACAAACTGGAATTCCACGACTATGAAACGCTCCCCAGATACGAGGTCAAGGCGAAAAGGTTCAAAGATTTGAGAAAGATCCACTAGGGAGGAGAATCATGACAGATCAGAAAATAGACATTAAGGCCATCGACGCCAAGATTCAGGAGATCAAAAGGGCTGCCGAGGAACTGAAGAGTCTGGGGGAAGCCTTTCCAGCCCTCTCAAGAAACACGGCTCGACTTTTAGCGAGCACCAAGATGCTCGAACTCGATATCTCCGATGCGATCGACTTGTGAACACAGAAGCCGTCACCAATGGCTATGGAAGGAGAATGCCGATATGCCTTCTCTTGGGGCCCTCAAGTCCCTGACCCGTTTGGCCCCATGCGCAAAGGCCTACTGAATTCTTGTCTTTTCCTTCGCGCTTGACAATTGACTGAAGGGTGCCGGTCACTTTGGTCGGCATCCGCACAGGGGGAAAAAACGAAGGGGAGGAACCCGCCGCTTGGCACAACATGTGTCTGCGTTCTTGGGGCTATTCTTCTCCAGGCCCATCGCCATGGTTCCATTCACGCTTTGAAATTTAGTCTCATTTCAAAGATATCCGCATCCAGGCGCTTTTTGATTTCAAATTCCTTTTTCTCAAAATGACTCAGCAGGTGAAGCATCGGTTTATTGTCAATGAGCACCTGCGCGGTAAAGGCCGTAAACCCCTGTCTCTTTGCCAGGTGCGTCATACGGGCTATCAGTTCCCTTCCGATGTCCACATTTTGATAATCGTCCCGGACAACCAACCGGTTTTGTTCGGTGCCCTTGTCTTCATTTCTGATGTATCTTCCGACCCCGAGGACCTCTTCCCGGCCTTCCCGGCGGTGAACGGCCAGAATAGCCAATTTTTCGGTGTAATCAATGACCACAAATTTCTGCAAAAAGGAGTGGGGCATGTCGGTCATCCTGAAAAATCGTCTCCTGATGCTTGTCTCTGAAAGGGTGTAAAACATCTCCTTAAGCAGGGGTTCGTCGCTTATTTTTACCGGCCTCAACAAGATTCTGAGACCGGCTTTGGTTGTCCTGTAGGTCTCCAGAAATTCAGGATAGGCCCCCTTTTCTCCCGGAATAAAGGCCTGGTCTTTATAGATGAGGTTGTGTCTCTTCGCCTCCTCGATCAACCAGGGCCGGAAGTGCGGATGGGCGATGGCAATCAAATCCATTGCCCGCTCTCGAATATTTTTCCCATACAGGTAGGCCATACCGTATTCCGTGGCCACATAGCGGATATCTCCCCGGCCGAGGGTCACCCCGGCCCCCTCATCAAGAAACGGAACAATTCGAGAGACCTTTCCGCCTTTGGCGGTCGATTCAATTGTGAGGACCGTTTTTCCCCCTCGCGAAAAGGTGGCCCCCCTCATGAAATCCGTGCTCCCGCCGATACCGCTGTAAAAGACTTTTCCTAAGGACTCGGCCGTTGCCTGACCGGTCAGATCAATCTGCAGGGCGCCGTTAATGGCCACCATGTTTTCCTGTCTAGAAATGACAAGGGGATCATTGGTGTAGTCGATCGTTCTGAAATGGATGTCCTCATTGCGGTGCACGAAGTTGTAGGTCTCTCGATTTCCCATACAAAAGGCGGTCACACTCTTTCCCCGGTCCAAATTTTTTCGGCTGTTGTCGACAACTCCTTCCCTCATTAATTCCACAACCCCGTCGGTCAACAATTCCGTGTGTATTCCAAGATGTTTCTTGTTTTTCAGATGGGACAAAATAGCATTCGGAATGCGTCCGTACCCGACTTGGAGCGTGTCGCCGTCTTCAATGATGCGGGCCACATATTTCCCAATTCTCTTGGCAATCTCGTCAGAGACATCCGGTTTGAACTCCAGCAGGGGTTCATCATGGGGTACCACATAATTGACGTCGTTGAGATGAATCAGGGAATCGCCACAGACCCGGGGCATATGAGAATTGATCTGTGCGATAACGAGAGAGGCATTTTTTGTCGCATGCTTGGTAATATCGACATTGATCCCCAGACTCATAAAACCGTCCTCATCCGGAGGAGAAGTCTGGACCATGGCCACGTCGATGGATAGGATTCTTCGGTCGAACAATTTCGGCACCTGGGACAGAAATACCGGGGTGTAATCGGCTGCACCCCTGTTCACCGCATCCCGTGTCGGTTCACCGATAAAAAAAGAATCATGCCGAAAATTGCGCTTCAATTTCTCGTCCGCATAGGGTGAGACGCCCAGCGTCCATATATGATAGACCTCTGCGTCCACAAAGGACTTGGGGAAAGACTCGACATATTTGGCAAGCGCCTTCATGAGGTATTGAGGCTCGCCACAACCGGCGCCTATAAATATTCTGTCCCCGCCGTGAATGCGGCTGAAGATGGTCTTCTCCGGAGCAAATTTCTCCGGATGCCTCGTTTTTGTCTCTTTAAGGTCCCACATATCGCCCTTGAATGCCCTATTTGAGATCCCCTATGACTGATCTTCCACCATTGCGAAAAGGAGGGCCTGCCGAGTCACAAAGTTCCTTCGGCCACAATGGGCTGCGCAGCAAAGGGACAAGGATCTCATAACAGGACAAAAAAGCAGATCGGACATTGTCAGACCTGCCTTTCATTTCCTTGCACTCGAGACCGGCGGTTTTCGAATCAAGAGTGACACCCTCTCCCCTGTTATCCGGCAGGGGTCAGGGGGTTTTATCCTTCAGGATTTCCCTCATTTTTTCTGACAAGTCTTTGATATTGAATGGTTTTTGAATAAATCCGTCACAACCTCGCTCCAATATTTTACTGGCCTGCCCGTCTACACTGTACCCACTTGAAAGGAGCACCTTGATATCCGGGTTGATGGTCTTGAGCATATCATAGGTCTCTCCACCGCCCATTCCCGGCATGATCATATCCAGGATAACCAAATCCGGACAGGAATCGACAACCTCCATCAGGCAGGGCCCTGCGGGTTTGCCTCCGTTTCCTCCATTATTCCCGTTTCCCACTCCGTTCAAGATATCCAAGGCCTCCTCGCCGCTCTTGGCCGCTATCACCTGATATCCCAATTTTTCCAGCATGGCCCTTCCGACCTCGATGATCATGTCCTCATCATCGACCAGAAGGACCGTTTCGGTTCCGTTCATCACCTTACCGTCAGGTTTCTTTTCTTTGGACACGTATTTTTCTGAGGCCGGGAGGTAGATATTGAATGTGGTTCCCTTTCCCTTTTCACTTTGGACATTAATGATGCCGTCATGATTTTTGATAATGCCGTAAGCCGAGGCAAGCCCCAGACCTGAGCCTCGCCCCATTTCCTTGGTCGTGAAGAAAGGCTCGAAGATTCTTTTTTGGGTGGCCTCATCCATGCCCATGCCCGTATCCCGGACGGAAATCCTCACATAGGGTCCCGGTTTCAACATGTAGGCCTGAAGGTCTTCCATGCCAAGCTCCACGTTTTCCGCTTCCAGGTGGAGGGTACCACCTTCGGGCATAGCATGCCAGGCGTTGACATATAGGTTGAGAAGCACCTGTTCGATCTGACCTTCATCTATTTCCACCGGGCAGACCCCTGACTGAAGGCTCTTTTGAATTCTGATCTCTTTCTTGGTGCGCCCGAACATCTCGGCGCTCTTTTCGATCAAGGCATTCAAATCTGCCGCTTTGACCTCGTATTTTCCGCCTCTTGCAAAACCCAGGAGTTGCCTTGTAAGCTCGGCACCGCTCTTCACATAATCTTCGATGTTCTTCAACCTTGGATGATGCGGGTGCCTGGATTCCAAATCCAATAGCATGAGAGATATATTTCCCTGTATCCCCATCAACAGATTATTGAAATCGTGCGCAATTCCTCCCGACAACGTCCCCAGGGCCTCCATTCGTTCCGCATGCTGCAATTGGACCTGAAGTCGTTTTCTGTCACTGATATCCCTAATCACACCATGGGTGCCGATATATTTCTTGCCCTTTTCCGAAACGGGTCGATCATAGATACCTGTCGATTTCAATTCGATGGTCAGATGCCTTATTTCGCAGTAGTTATAGGAGGTGTTCTCTTTCAACTTCAACCGCAATTCAATGCCTGAAGAGGCTCGACTGCCGGTCCTTCTTTCATTAAAAAACCACTTGGCCTTTTCAAGATCCTCCCCAAAGACAATGGTGCTGTAATGTTTCCCGACCAATTGCCCGCTTCCAAATCCCAGCAACCGTTCGACGGCGTCACTGATAAAGGTAAAATTACCCTCATGATCCAACGTATAGATGATATCGGGGGAATTTTGCACCAGATAACGATATCGCTCCTCCGAGAGGTTCAGCTTTTCATGGATCGTCTCCTTCTCCCGCTTCAGCCTCTTTTGGTTGAGCGCGTTTTCCACCGTCTTGAGCAGTTCGTCAAATTCGAAGGGCTTGCGGAGATAGTCGTAGGCCCCTCTTCGCAAAGCGGCCACCGCCGAATCCAGATTGGCGTTACCCGTTATGACAATCACTGACGTCTCTGAATCGCAGGAATTGATGTGCTCCATGAGCTGGTGACCGTTCATGTCCGGCAACTGAATATCCAGAAGCGCGACGTCAAAGGCATGCTGTCCCAGATAACCGGTGGCCTCCTGACCGGAAAGGGCC
>CAYNYM010000029.1:0-15287 GCA_964401325.1 uncultured Desulfobacteraceae bacterium
GACGGGAAAGGACCTTGCGACGAAACTGATGATCAAGAGCGGGGAGACCATTGTCATCGGGGGGATTTTCAATAACACGAAAACCGAAAATGAGAGCGGGGTGCCGGGATTGCGGCGTATCCCCCTGCTGGGCTGGTTGTTCAAGGCAGATCACAAAATCAATGAAAAAAGAGAACTCTTGATCTTCCTGACCCCGACCGTGGTTCCAACGATATAGGTTGGACCATCGTTAGCGCGGGATCTTTCCTGAAATATCCTCAAGACGATCTACATGATAGGCAGCGAGGAGGCCCTGGTTCTTATAGGCTATAAAAGGGACGCCCGCTGCCTTTGCTGTTTCATAATCCACCATTGAATCCCCCACATAGATCGAATCCATCGGGCCGATACCGAAAAAATCAAGGATTTTGAACAGGGATTCCGGGTGGGGTTTCGGCCTCTTTACATCCAGGGAAGAGACCACGATATCAAAGAGCTTGCTGAGCCCGTTCCATTCGAGGACCTTGCCGATCGTATTGCTCCTGTTGGTGGCGACGGCCAGTCCGAATTCGGGTTTCAGACGGGTGAGACATTCCTTGAGCCCCGGCTCCATCTCCATATCCTTGATAAAAGGGGAATAATCCATTTTTATCCGGTAGTCCTGAGCCTCTTGGAGATGCGGCGATCCCGCGAAGATACGGCGCACGGATTCGTTTGCCGTTTGCATGTGCACATAATCCACATCGTCTTCCGACATGGGGGGAAGAGCGAAGTGGGCCAAGAGGTGGTTGTAAAAATTGATATTGGCCTGACGTGAATCAAACATCACACCGTCACAATCGAAAATTACGGCATATTTTTTTTTCGTGTTCATTGGTTGACGAGTCCTATGGTAATTATTGATAATGTATACCTTATGTGAAACAGGGAGGTGTTGTCAATAAGGGGTACTCATCCTAAATCCACCGCCTCATTCGCCTGCCCTGCCTGGATGGTGGATCAGGGCCAACAGGTGGTCTATCGGGGGTAAGGAGAGATGATGTCGAGTGCAAGTGAGGCAACCTCAAAGAGGGTTGAAACGGATTATTTGATTATAGGCAGCGGAATTGCAGGGTTGTCTTTTGCCCTTCAGGCAGCCGGATCAGGTACTGTCGCCATTGTCACCAAGAAGGAGATGATGGATGCATCCACCAATTACGCCCAGGGCGGCATCGCCTCGGTCTTTGATCCCGATGATCGGCCCGAATTTCATATTAAAGACACGCTTGAATCCGGTTGCGGGCTTTGCCATGAAGATGTGGTCAGGATGGTTGTGGAAGACGGTCCGGCAAGGATCAGAGAACTCATATCTTTTGGGGTCAATTTTTCACATCAGGCGGGCAGCGAGGAGACACTCGATCTTGGACGAGAAGGCGGGCACAGCAGGAGGCGGATTGTCCACACAAAGGATTTGACCGGGCGTGAAGTGGAAACGGCCCTCTTGGATCGTGTCAGGGCGCATCCCAATATTTCTATCTATGAGAACCATATGGCCATTGACCTGATCACAAAGTCCAAGATGATCAAACGGGGCATTGTCAATTCCGAAACCAAGGAAACCTGTTGGGGGTCCTATGTCCTGGATGTGATTCAGGGCCATGTCAGTACTTTCCTGGCAAGGGTCACGATCCTTGCAACGGGAGGGGCCGGAAAGGTCTACCTGTATACCAGCAATCCCGACATCGCCTCCGGGGATGGTGTCGCCATGGGCTACCGGGCCGGGGTGAAGGCCGCCAATATGGAATTTGTTCAGTTCCACCCCACGTGTCTGTACCATCCGAAGGCAAAGAATTTCCTGATATCGGAGGCCGTGAGGGGGGAAGGCGGCGTTCTTGTAGACAAGAGGGGGAATCGGTTTATGGAAAAACACCACCCCCTGAAAGACCTGGCCTTCAGAGACGTGGTGGCCCGATCCATTGATCTGGAACTTAAGAAGAGTGGAGACGAATGCGTTTTTCTGGACATAAGCCATCGTCCTTCTGACTTTATCCGGGACCGGTTCCCGCACATCTACGAGACCTGCATGGGCTATCAAATCGACATCACCTCAGATCCTATTCCCGTTGTCCCTGCCGCCCATTATATGTGTGGCGGTTTGCTGACGGACAGGAGCGGACAGACCGATATCCACCATCTCTATGCCATAGGTGAGGTGGCGTGTACCGGATTGCACGGTGCAAACCGTTTGGCGAGCAATTCCCTGCTCGAGGCCCTGGTCTTTGCGAAAAGGGCCGCCGAAAAGGCGTGCGGAGAACTGGAGGACAGGCGGCGCATCCCCTTCCCCGGGGCCCCGCTCTGGGACTCGGGCACGGCCACGAACAGTGAGGAGCTCGTGATTGTTACTCACAATTGGGATGAGATCAGGAGATTTATGTGGAATTATGTCGGCATTGTGAGGACCAACAACCGTCTTGCCAGGGCAAAGACCCGCATTGAGACCATTCAGAGGGAGATCAAGGAATATTACTGGGACTTTACCATCACCAGAGACCTGCTCGAACTGAGGAATCTGGCCCAGGTCGCCCAACTCATCATTGACTGTGCACTATTGAGGAAGGAGAGCAGGGGCCTTCAGTACAATTTGGATTATCCCTCCCAGGACGACGAACACTGGGGGCGGGACACCGTTATCTGGCGCTAATCGGACCCTAGGAAGAACCGACATCCAAGAATAAGGGAGGCGGGCTCAGTGTTCCGAATATTGGGAGGCCGTCTCCGAGCTCCCTTCCTTGCCGAGTAATTTGTCATCCTCGACATCCATCCAGGTCCTGATATAGGCGATGACCAGCCCGCAACCGACAATCGCCAGGGCCACATACAAAAGTCCCATAAAAATCAGATATTCGACATTCCATTGCCACTCGAATGAAAAGGGTGTCATGAATCGTCTCCTTCTTAAATCGTTTAAACCTTACAATAAATAGGGCCTACAAGAGACTCCCATTCGCTAAAAGGGCACGAAAGATCCCATCTTTCCGACAGGATTGAGCTCTTTTTCCATGGGGAAGACAGGCAAATACCTGTAGGCCGCGCTGAAGAGCAGAAATCCGTAACCGATGACTGCCAGGGAAATGCCCCATTCCTGCCATGAGGGGAGGTAGCTCCAGAATCGGTCGAAGGGCATCACCGGAATGGCGAGGGTGGCGACCACAAAGACAAATCGATTAAAGACGATTCCCGTGCAGTTCAGGAGACAGCCGGCAATCAGCCATTTGCCGTTCTCTCTGGCCTTGGGCGTGATCAATATGGCGGCGGGAACGATACCGAAAACAAGAATTTCCGCCACGACCAGCCAAACACCATAGGGGCCCTGGTTGTAAAAGTCCATAAACTTGAGCCCTGATCGGGGCACCACCCCGTAGGCCCATGCCAGGGTATCCAGTATTTTCAGTACCATGTAACCGCTCAACAGCCAACCGGATATCTTTGCCAGCAATTGGACGGCATTGTCCGGGACCAGTTTCTTTTTCGTCAAGGCCTCCGTGAGTTTTGCGCACAGAAGTGTGAAGCTCGGTCCCGCTGCGATGGCCGAAAAGACAAAGAGAAAAAAGGTCGTGGGCCAGATATAAAAATCCCAGCGCGCAGCAAAAGGCCTCGCGTACATCACCCCGAACATGCCTCCCAGAGAGCCCTGGTGGAAAAAGGAGAGAAAGGTGCCGGTGGCGGCAAAAAGGGCCATAATGTGATGCAAATGATGCCCGAAAAGTCTCATCTCTCTAATTTCGTTCAGCTTTTTGTTCTCGAGGATCAGGGGAAGAAATTCAATGGCGAGAACCGCCAGATAGCATGTGATGCAAAACGACACCTCGGTGAGCATGGAATGGACGTTGGCATGCCAGAAGATAAACCACCCGCGAATAGGTTGCCCGATATCGATCCCCAGCATGGCCACGGCCCCGGAGTAGCAGATAAAACCGATGATGACGGCAGTGTTAATGATATTCTTGAGCTCTTTTCTCCCAATAACGTAGGTCAAAAATCCGGTGAAGAAGGCCCCCGCCCCCAGGGCGATGACCGCCAGATCGAATACGATCCACAGGGCAAAGGCAAAGATATTGCTCATATTGGTCTGGTTGAGCCCTTTCCACAGGACAAGAAAGGCGGAGAGACCTCCATAGGCGAGCAGTGCCAGCCATGGCAGGGTCCATATAAGGAAAGCCCCTACAGAACATCTCTTTACACCATTCGGGAGCAATGCAGAATCCATCAATTTTTCCTCCTGAGAGCGTCAGTGAAAGGATCGAGCGGTTAAAGGGGTTGCTAAACCGAAATTCGTCGTTTCGCCACAGTCCCTGACCCATCCGGTTATTTTCCGTGACCGCCCGTGAGGCCGCCCGGTTGATTCACTTCGACGCTTATGAGATCGGCTTAAATTCTTCGGGTAAATAATTGTCCGCCATCTTGTGCACCCAACTCTTTTTGGAAAGATAGTAGACCTTCGGTTCGGTGCCCAATCGCTCAAGGAGCCTGAAGGCATGACGGCTCTTGCTGAGCTTGGTAACCTTGTGTTCCGGATTATTCAAATCACCGAAGGCAATGGCCTGGACCGGGCATGCCTCAGCGCATGCCGTGATATACTCCTGTTCTTCGAGTTCTCGCCTGCCCTCCGTGTAGGCCTGGGTCTTGGCCCGCATGAGGCGATGGTGGCAGAACGAACACTTCTCCACGACCCCCCGCATACGCGGTGAGACCTCCGGGGACAGGTAGCGTTCGGTCCCCTTGGGGAAATGGCCGTCAAACCAGTTGAAATATCGGGCATGGTACGGGCAGGCGGCCTGACAGTATCGGCACCCTATGCAGCGTGTGTAGATCTGGCTCACAATGCCGGTGTCGTAATCCATCCTTGTGGCCGTGGCAGGGCAGACGGAGACACAGGGCGTATGGTGGTGGCAATGCATACAGGGTCTCGGGAAATAGCACACTTCGGTTTCAGGGAATGGCTTGCCGTTTGTGATCTTGAAGAGCTGCATCCAGGTGATGTTGCGTTCCTTGTCAGACTCATCGGATCGTACCGACACATTGTTTTCCGCAGCACAGGCCACCATGCAGGTCCCGCAACCGGTACATTTGTCCAGGTCGATAACCATGCCGTATTTATTCTTGCCGTGTTCCTCTTTCATTAGTTACCCCATTTTTCCGAGCGAATCGTGTGTTCGCCTCTCTCCGATTATACCTTGGCTATTTTCACCCGGGTCTTCCACCATGCCGTCTGCCCGCTTAGGGGATCCTTGCCGGCATCTATGATTTCATTGGGATTGGCCCCCTTGCCCCTCTGGTATTCATCATAGGCGGCATGTCCCAGGCCCAGGGGCAGAAAGACAACTCCCGGCATCGCCCCCTCAAAGATATTGACGCGAACCGCGAGGGTGCCCTTTGCAGACTCGATGATCATGCGGTCACCCTGGGCTAAGTGATATTCGTCAGCCGTCAGGGGATTGATGTCCGCGAATGACTCATTTTTCCTCAATTGATGATCGAAAAGGGTCTTATTGAGAAAATGAGGATTGGGCAGCCAGTCGCTTGAAAGATTGATCAGTTCATAGGGGACCATCACCAGCGGGTAGGACTTGCGGATTTCCGAAGGCACCTCGTTCGCTTCGTAATGGGGCATCAGGGCCCCGTCTCCGAGGGCCTTCACGCCCATGTCCTGAAGTGCCTTTTTCGAAGCGTCCCCTTGTGCCGCCTCACGGACCGCCGTTTCAATGGCCGCACTGAAGAATTCGAAACGCCCGGTCGGTGTCTTGAAGAGGCTGCCCCAGTTGCCGAAATGGTGTGTGGGGCGATACCACATGCCCCCGTTCTTGAGTTTTTCCCACAGGTCGTCAAAGGATCCGTAGTCTGCCCTTACCCCTCTTTGCCCGGCCAAGTCCTTCCAGACCGGGGAGGATCCGTCATAGCGGGTCAGGCCCGGCTCAGCCTCGAAAAGTCCCTTCACCCGCGCCTTTAGCGCCCCTTCGAAGTCGTCCCAGGGAAACGCCGACTCCACCGAGTCTCCTATACTTTTTGCCATTTCGATCAGGACATTGCCACTGTCCCGGGTGTCGTAGAGGGGATCCACGACTGGTTTCGACATGCCATAGAGGGGATACTGGAGACCCGCGGGCCAGGCGATATCCTGGGTTTTTTCCAGGTACGTATGGGCGGGCAAAATCAGGTCGGCCATGAAGGCCGTGTCATCCTTGTAGGGTGAGAAGCTGACGATAAAGGGTATCTTTGCCAGTGCCGTCTTGAAGAGGCCGTTGTCCGGGAGGGAATGGACGGGATTGGCCGAAAAGACCATGAGGGTATCCACGGCGGTTCCCGAAGACGCGATTATCTCTTCGGCCATGTTGTGAATCAGGGACTCACTAAAGGGATAGGCGGCGGTCCCGGCATGATCGAGGCGGGGTCGTCTCAGACCGGTCCGGGCCACCTCATCCTCCTCTGTCTCCGGCCAGGTGTTCAAAGGCAAGGCATCATGGATCAGCACGCCTCCGGGGCGATTGATTCGGCCCAGGAGGGCATTGAGGGCCTGGATGGCCATGCACTCAAACAGGCTTCCCCCCAGATTTCCCTTGCCCTTTCCAAAGAGGGCGACGGGGGCCTTGGCCTTGGCGAAATTCTCGGCAACCGATACAATGGTCTGGGCATCGATCCCCGTAATCTTGGAGACGGCTTGTGGCGTGTACTCTTCGAGCATGAAGGTCTTGAAACCCTTGTGCGCCTTGCCGTCACTGGAAGTCCAGTCTTCGAATCCAAAGGTGAAATGGTCGATGAATTCGCTGTTGTAAAGTCCTTTTTGGAGGATCACATGGGCCAGTCCAAGGGCAAGCGCTCCATCGGTGCCGGGCCGGGCTGCGAGCCATTGATCGGCCTTGGAGGCCGTATTGGAGGCCCTGGAATCGACCTGCACAATCCGGGTCGATTTGCTCTTGTCGTCCCCTGAATGCCAGAGTCTCCAGGCATCCATGACGCGCCCCGGGGAACCCCACCCCTCGATGAGACCGCAGCCGAAGCTCAGGATAAAGTCCGCATTTTCGAGATCATAGGCCATGGGACCGGCGTTCCCCATCATGAGTCGATTGGCTAGTGCATAGATGTCCTCGGCCCTGGGGATCGTGGTGTAATTGGGGCTTCCAACGGCCCGGAGAAACCTTTGGATCAATTGAGCCATGGAGGACCTGGAGGGGTTTCCGTCCACGGCGGCGATCGCTTCGGGCCTGCCCTGTGCCCGGAGGCCTGAAATGCGATCCGTGAGTTCTTTCAGGGCCTCATCCCAGGTGATTTTCGCAAATTCCCCGGCCCCGCGCGGTCCCACCCGCTTCATGGGGCCGGTGAACCGGTTGTCTTCATTGTAAAGGAGTTGCAGGCCGCCTGCACCCAAGGGGCATATTCCCCCGGGATTTACGGGGTAATCTGTTCGGCCTTCAATTTTTACGGCCCGATTTCCCACTTTTCGGACCTCAATGCCGCAACCACCCGGACAAAGGGTGCAAACAGAGTTTGCCCGGGTAAATTCCCCAACCGGCGGGACCGGTACCCACGACCAATTCTGGGTCCAGATAGCAATATCATCCGTCAATTTCCAGGGGAGGGGCGTCAGATTGATGCCGACGGCACCACCGACAAGAAGCTTGATGAAATTTCTTCTATTGAGAGCGATAAGATCGGTGACCTTCTTTTTGTTTGTTTCCATGGCTATTATCCCCTTACTTGTGGCAGACAAAGCAGGCGTTGTTTTGTTCCTGACCCTCTTTGCTGTGGCATTCGGAGCAGTCGTCCATTTTCATGCGGTCCCAGGTGTTGGACTTGTAACCTGCAATGTTCTTCCCCCAGATGTTGATGCTGTAACCGGTCAGGCGGTTTTTTTGGTAATAGGGCAACCCTTCACTTTTGCCATGATCACCGTGGCAGATTCCGCAGTCCTGCTTTCCCATCTTTACATGGGCAATGTGGGAAAAATAGACACAATCGGGCTGCCTGTAATAGGACAACCATGGGACTTCCTTTTCCTCGGCCACGTACTGGGTCAGGAATTTTTCCTCTTCAGGTTCCTCTCCCAAGGGTGATTCAGGATCATCATGACATTCCATGCACGTTTCAAGTGTCGGAATGCCCATGAAGGTGCCGTCTTCTCGAAAGCCATGGCAATAGAGGCAGGTTTCCTGCTCCGTCTCCGCGTCAATCCCAATATCCGGTGTGCTGTGGATGGCGTGGCTGAAATTGATGGGTTGGGCCTGCTTGGAATAGAGTGCCATTGGGAAAAGGATCCACCCGATGATGAGGCAAGGGATAAGCCCGGCAATGAAATAGACGAGTCCACTACGAAGAGGGTGACTGATCAGCTCTGAATAATAGGAGAGCACGATGTGGACGAGCGTAAAAATCCATCCCCCCTTTGAAGGGATTTCAGAGGGCGCTTTTTTGTTATTCATTGGATTATTCCCCATAGGAAGAAATGATAATGTCATAGGCTGGTAGGCCGATAGTCACTGGCTATTTACCCATTCACCCTCGATTTGTCAAGGAAAAAGCCTGGATTAAACCTGCAAAATCAGACAAGTAAAGGCGGTTTAATGTCACCATGCCAAATCGCGCGAATTGCATCCGAAACGGTTCCTGTCGCGTCGTGTCGGGTGGTATCATCCCTGAATACAAAATGTCGGGGTGGATTTTATATGGAATACCGAATCGTTGCGGATTTTGGGGCGTGCCGGTTTTTGTTGGAATTCGGTATGCAAACCCCCGTCTTTATCCCATCAAAAAAAGGGTAAATAAAATTACGAAAACGCTCTCCCTGTGCCTCTTGAGGAAAAGGCGGTCGTTTCGGGGGTTGCACATGACTATTTTTCATCCAGAAGAGGCGGTTCCTTCTTGGATCCATATTTTGTCGCACCCGTTTCTATGGATCAGGCAGCACAAAAAAATCAGTAAAATTTTCTCATCCTTTTGCGTCGTCTCTTGGCCGCCTTGGCCTGTTTCTTTTTCTTCTGAACGCTCGGTTTGTCATAGAAACGGCGTTCCTTGATCTCGGAAAAAAACCCCTCTTTGGTCAATTTCTTTTTGAGGTCTCTAATGGCCTTTTCAATCTGGTTGTCCTGAACAATAACCTTCATAATGTCTTCTCTTTCCTCATGATATTCCGTAAATAAACCGCCGGTTCTCTTGTGGCTTTTTCCCCGGCACCTTCTAAAAACACAAAAAGCACCCCTGATTGCAGAGATGCTTCCCCGAGTCTCAAAAACAAACATGTCCGGAACGATCTAAACCATATCAGTCCCCCGTCCTGGTCAGAGGGGATCTCTCCCCTCGCATGTTTTGAAAGGCCGAGAAGCATCTGTCCGCTGTCAAGGCGAACGAGGGCGTCATGAGACCGGGGCGCGCTTGCCCTTGATTCCGTAAGGCGTACTTTTCGGTCATGGTTGAATCACCCCCTTTTCCACACTCCTCAATCCCAGTTCTTTATATGGAGTGTATGCTTAACTCGATACAGGCGCCGTGGTGAAGTAAATGAGGTGGGCCCGAGTGCATCGCTTTCTTGTTTCTCCGGCCCATAAGGGACTGTTCCCGGCAAGGCAAAAAACGACAACCAATAATATAAGAAATGAAAGCTTGAATTGTCAACTGAATTTTTGAACGGTCCTTCCGGCCTGTTACCGTTAACCCGGGGCCCCTTTCCTGCGGATCAATTTCGCCACCGCCTCGATATGGTAGGTATGGGGAAACATGTCAACGGGCTGGATTTCGAGGATCTCGTAATCATGGCTCATCACGGCCAGGTCCCGCGCCAGGGTCGAGGGATTGCAGGACACATAGACCACCCTGTGGGTCGCCATTTCCATGACGACCTCAAGGACGTCCTTGTGCATGCCGGCCCTGGGAGGATCGATGATCAGGACATCCGGGTGTGAGGCCAAGATTTTAAGGTTTTCCCGGATGTCCCCTAGAATAAAACGGCAATGGTGAACCCCGTTGGTCAGGCAATTCTTCTGGGCATCGAGGACGGCGCTCTCGGCTATTTCCATGCCGATCAGGGACGCTGCGCCGCCCGAAAGATAGATGGGGATGGTTCCCGTGCCGCTGTAAAGATCAAGCACCGTTTCGGTCCCGGCCAGTTCGGCAAATTCCAGGACCTTGTCGTAGAGGGTTTCCGCCCCCAGGGAATTGGTCTGGAAAAAGGAATTTGCCGAGATATGGAAGTGGTGGGGTCCGATTCGATCTTCGAGGTACCCCGGACCGGCGCACACCGTTTCCCTTTCACCCACCGCCACCCCGGCCTTCCTTGCGGTGATGTTGTTTATAACGGTCCTGATTTTCTCGAAACGGCGGGAGAGGGTATCGGCCAGGGCGGCGATTACCGTTCGGTTCGCCTCCGAGGTGACGATGTTGACCATCCATTCATCCCTGGATTCGGAACGGCGCAGGGCCAGAAACCGCCAAAAACCCTGATGGCTCTTGAGGCCGTAGGCCGGAAACCCGGATTCCTTTGCAAACCGCTTGACCTCTTGAAGGATCTCATTGCCCGTGGGGTGTTGAAGCAGGCAGGCCTCGATGTCAATCACCTTGTTAAAGGTGCCGGGCACGTGGAGACCGAGGGCAAAGTCGCCCTTGCTCGCCCCTTGTTCCATTGCCTCCGGAAGGAGCCAGGGGCGGTCGGAAAAGGAAAATTCCATCTTGTTGCGATAGCTGTATTTTTTTTGAGAAGGGATCGCATCGTGGACCGGTACCTGAGAGAGGCCCCCGATTCGGATCATGGCGTCACGGACATGTTCAGTTTTGAATTCAAGCTGCCGATGATAAGGTATATGCTGCCACTGGCACCCGCCGCAATACCCGCTATAGGGGCAGGGGGGAATGATTCTGTCCGGGGAGGGGTCGATCAATTCGACCATGCGGGCCTCGGCATAATCCTTCTTTTTTCGGGTGATCCGGGCGTTTACCCGGTCCCCGGCCACGGTGCCTTTGACAAAGACCACCAGGCCGTCGGTTCGGGCCACGCCCTGTCCGCCGTAGGCCATTTTCTCGATTTGGAGTTCAACTGATTGTCCTTTGCGTATGCTCATGGGTGCCAGTCTAGCATGAGCCCCAGGATAATACCAGATCACAAATGAGGAAAAAACTTGAGCCATTTGACGGCCTCGCGCAAAAGATCAAGGACTCTCCGCCTGCCGGGGGAGTGGAAACGGGACCTTTCACGAATTCATCAGGGTTTGAGCGCTCTTCTTTAAGTATCGAGACTTTGGCGTTGATTTGACGCCGGAGCTTTGGCATGTTGGATATCTATGGGGTCCCCGGTGCTCAAACATGATGTTCAGTTGGTCAGGCTCTTGAAAAAAGGAAGGTCCTGGATTCGTGTTCATCTCTTTTCAAAAGGCCAAACCGTGACTATTGTTTTGATCTGCCGGACCGGGTCCACTTTCTACCCCTTAAAAGGTGTAAAATAAATTTACACATGATAGGTAAGTTTACATTCGGCCCGTTGGTACAAAAGGCGGCAGGCCTGAATTATGACAGACTTTATCAGTCAATACGATTTGTTAGGGGGATTCATTGTCATGTGGCATGTTTTTTGCTAAATAAATCTGCAATCCCAGGTTCTTAAGGTCAACCCACAAAAGGAGCCGTTGATGATCAATCGTTTTGGGATCAAAACAAGATGTTCCGGATTTACACTGATTGAGCTGCTGTTGGTTATCGTCATCTTATCGATCCTGGCTGCAATAGCCATTCCGGCCTTTTCAGTCTGGCTTCCCAATTATAGATTGAAGAGTGCGGCAAGAGATATGTATTCCAATTTTCAAACGACAAAGATGCGGGCCATCAAGGAAAACCGGAATTGCACCGTGACCTTTAATCAACCGGTCCAGGGCTTGACCTATGATTATGTCTGTTATGTGGATGCCGACACTGATCTGGAATACGACGCCGGAGAGACGGTCGTGACTGCAAGACGCTGGATCGATTACCAGAGTGTCTCTTTTGACACCACCCAGGGAGGCGGAGACGGGCTGAGCTTCAGCAACAATGACGAGGGGCGGCCGTCCATTTCCTTCAGGCCCAACGGTCTTACGATAAGCAACAGCGGCGCCATTGGGAGCGGGAGCGTTTTTCTTGTAAACACGAACAATAGGACGAACTCTGTTGCCGTGTCTTTCGCAGGCAACATCAGCATCAACTAACCGGCGTTCAAATGATTGACGGGGCAGGCATGATGGAAAAATTTAAGGAGAATAGAGGCTTTTCTCTCATAGAGTTACTCATCGCCATGGCTATTGTGGGAATTGTTATGGCTGCCGTCTATTCCACCTACTACTCTCAGCAAAGGTCCTACGTGATCCAGGAACAGGTAGCGGCCATGCAGCAAAATTTGAGGGCCGGTTTGGGCTTGATGGAAAGAGAGATCCGGATGACGGGGTATGACCCCACGGGGGCGGCCAATGCAGGGATCGTGTCTATGGCCGCCAATTCAATCCATCTAACCTCCGACCTCGACGGGGACGGGGACACGTTGGATACCAATGAGGATGTCATTTACAGTCTGAATGCTTCCGGAAATCTGGGCAGAGACACGGGCGGGGGCTTACAACCGGTTGCCGAAAATATCGACGCCCTCGACTTTGTCTATCTGGACGGCGATCGCAACGTGACCGCCGCCAACGCCTCCGTCAGATCCATCGAAATCACTCTCGTCGCAAGGGCCGGGAGACCCGATCCGGACCACACGGATACCGAGTCCTATCAAAATCAGCGTGGGTCGGTTATTTTAGCCCCGCAGAATGACCATTTTCGTCGCAACGTCCTGTCGGTCGAAGTCAAGTGCCGCAACCTTGGTCTCATTTAGGGGCGTGCATCACGAGAACATTTCATGCCTCCAAGAGGAAACTGATGATGCCTGACAAGAGCAAAAGACATAATGAAAAGGGATTTACCCTATTGGAAGTACTTGCAGCCATTTCCATCCTCACCTTCGGGCTTCTGGCTATAGGGTCCATGCAGATCACCTCCATCCAGGGCAACCATTTTGCAGGCAAGGTCACCGACGGCACCTACCTGGCCTGCGACAAAATGGAAGATCTCATGGGCCTGTCTTACGGCGACGCAAATCTCGCACCGGGAAATTTTGTCGATCCCAGCCCCCCGGCAGGCTATGGGATTTCATGGAATGTGGTGGCCGATTCGCCCGTGGTCGACACAAAAACCGTTACTGTCACCGTGACATGGCAGGACCGGGGGAAACAAAAGACGGCTTCCC
This sequence comes from uncultured Desulfobacteraceae bacterium, assembly GCA_964401325.1. Taxonomy (GTDB): domain Bacteria; phylum Desulfobacterota; class DSM-4660; order Desulfatiglandales; family HGW-15; genus CAYNYM01. The sequence goes on from CAYNYM010000029.1 coordinate 13,250, forward strand.
TCCGGCAGGTTTTTCCAAGAATTATCTAAAGTACAACGGGGTCAAATATGGCGGTATTACCTCATCGTTTTTTTGGGAAGGAAGAAGGGTCGGTGCTGGTGTTGGCCCTCTTGATTTTGGTGTTTCTTACCATTATCGGAATATCGGCGACCACGACGACCGAAATCGAACTCCAGATCGCCGGAAACGAAAAGGCCTCAAAGATGGCCTTCTACAATGCCGACAGCGGTGCCTATGCAACACCGAAACTCATTCGTTCCTGCGTGGCTGACAATCTCCCGCCCACGGACCCGGATATCAATTATCCGAATACGGCAAATGCGTTTTACAGACAGGTATGGGGATTTGATACCTATAACAACGCCAAAGACATCAGCTTCGTACTTACCCCTGGCGGGCCTATCGTCGAAGTAGACGTCAAAAGAGACCGTCTGGAACATATCGCCGGCGGCATGCTGGAATTCGGTTCCGGAGCCGAGGGCGTCGGAGGCGGGACGAGCGGCGGGACGGCCATCATTTACGCCATGGATTCAACGGGGCATGGCCCCCGTTCATCCGAGGCGGAGATCATCGCGGAATACCGGTTGGTACCCGGAGTTGCAGGAGGACTTTAAGCCATGAAATATTCGAGAATAATCATTGCATTTTGTGTCGTGTTGTCCGTTACCTCAATAGCGGGTACGGTCTGGGCGGTGGAACCTGACCTGGTGGATTATACGGCTTATCCGATCTTTACGACCCAGTCGATCGAGCCCAATATTCTGATCATCATGGATAATTCTGGGAGTATGAATATGGCGGCCTATGGGACCTGGGGCGGAGATTGGGGCGCCGAAATTACGGATGCGCCCTATGTCCATACAGCCAGTATCGCCGCCGAAACGAGTTACGTCGATGTGCGGGTGATACAAAGCAAGGACGATGCCGAAGAACGGACCTCTTCGGATACGGCCTGGTATAACGGTAGCGGTGACCTGGATCTTGGGGATTTCGGTACGACTAACTCAGATCCTTCCATCGTGGGCGTCCGGTTTCAAAGTCTGAATATACCATCCGGTGCGACGATTACTAATGCTTATATCGAATTTACAGCATGGGATAATAATAATGGCACCCCTAATGAAGTTTTATATACCAAGGCAACCTTCCTCACCATTAGCGGTCAACTCGATGATGATACGGTCCAATTCGAGGCTCAGGTGGACCATATATCAAACCGACCCGATACTGTGGCATCCGTGGACTGGAAGGAAATTGCCAACTGGACTGAAAGCCAAACCTACCAAACCCCGAATATTGCCTCCATCGTTCAGGAAATCGTCAACCGCCCCGGCTGGGCCCAGGGCAATTCTATGGTCTTCACCTTCTCCGGGACCGGGAAGAGGGATGCAAAGTCCTATGATTATATACCTAACGGACCTACCCAAGCCCCGGTGCTCCATATCGAGTTTGCGCCAAGAGTCGTCTACTACGGCCTGTTCGATCCCGATGCCCAGTACAGTTATCTCAGCAATGTCTTTGTTCGGGACCCAAGCGGTCCCTGGAACGGCAACTGGTTGAATTGGCTCTCCATGCGCAAGATCGATGTGGCCCGAAAGGTGCTTACGGGCGGCCTGGCGACCTCCCGAACGGGCGGCGGGAATACCACGGTCATCGGGGACGATCACAATTCGCAACCCTCCAGGTATTGGAAACGGCATTTTGACTCCACCGGATCGGCCATCAGCCTCAGCCCTTACAACGGCGATTACTGGTACGGGATGAAGGGCGGTTACATCTATGTGGAGAATCCCTCCACAGACGACGACCCCTTTGGCACCTACATCGCCCGTTATAAAATAGAGGCCAAGAAGGTCGAGGCGGAAGAGCCCCAGGACTTCCTGGACGGAAACATTGCCGGGGTCCTTCAGAGGGTGGGGAACCGGGCCCGTTTCGGTCTCGAGTTCTACAACAATGACGAGGGGGGCGTTATCGCCGTTCCCATCGAGCATGACAAGGTGAACGATCTGGTCCTGAGTATCGAAAACAAAAAGGTCGA
>CAYNYM010000030.1:0-15174 GCA_964401325.1 uncultured Desulfobacteraceae bacterium
CGAAATGGCTCAGAGAAATCCTCGACCGGGAGAATGCCGGTCATGGATGGGCGGTTTATAAGCGGGCCAAGGCCTACTTTCCCGATAATCCGGAAATTCATCTCCTTGGCGTGGAACTGTCCCTGGCCGAGGGGAATTGGCAAGAAGCGCGAAGATTGCTGGAGATGATGGAGTATCCTGCCTCCCTGGTGGACAGGGCACGGATTCTGAATGCCCGCATCAATGAATATCGGGAAGAAGAAAATAAAATTATGGTCCGGTTCAGCCCGGGCTCGAGGCAGATTCCCGTGAAGACCCTCCTCAACGGGTCCCTTGATCAGGTCTTTGTCCTGGACACGGGTTCCTCTATGGTCACCATCCCTTACGCGACCGCCGAGGCCCTGGGCATCGAAGTGGGCCCGGAAAATCCGGTAAGAACGGTTTCAACGGCAGGGGGGACAATATCGGCCAGGGTGGTGCGGCTTTCTTCTCTCGAACTGGGGGACTGGGTCGTCTATGATGTCGAGGCATTGGTCATGGACATACCGGAAAAACCGGGTCTGGGGCTCTTGGGGTTGAACTATCTGAACAGGTTCTGGGTGGAGATCGATCAGGACAAGGGCATTCTTTCATTAAAGCCCAGATAGGGGGTAAAAAGGGCCCTGAGACTGCAATCCTTTCACACCCTCATCCCAACCGCTTGTTGCATTGGTAGGAAGTCTCATTTCCACCATGAAGGACACGAAGAGCACGAAGGGCAGAAAGAATATGTAGCTTTTTCAGTTTAATGGGATTTTGCAGTCCCAATTTCCAGTCATCCCATCCCTTGCAGGGAATCAGAAATTTCCCTAAAATTCAGACATGGTATACAAATAGGCCGGTGCGTTCAGTTCTTCTGTGGCGGCTGACCTTTCCATGTCTTCTCTATGTAGTGGCCCGTCCCTTTCTCCTGAGACCCACAAGACCCAGCAAACCCGAACCCAGGAGAAGAACGGATGCCGGCACGGGCGCATGGGCCGTTTCTATGTTCAGGATGATGCCGCTGTTATCGTAATAACAATCAGGATCGATGCCCAGTCCGAAATTCCCGTTCGACAGGTAGGCCGACAAGGCGGTAAGCTCGGATGCATCAAAATGATGCGTGATGTCCTGTGGCCGGGTGGAAAGGTCTTCCCAATGGTCAAGGAGCGTCCCCTGACCCGAGAAGGCATCCTCTGCGACTGCGTCCGGATCCTGATTATCCAGATGCTCCTGAATCCCTGTTGGGCTATCCTCCAGGAGGTGGACCCACAAATCATTGGCCTCGTTGGGCCAGTTTCTTATGTCAGCGAAAAACAGGGAGGCACTCTCGATTCTTTCGTCGTCAGGAATCGTCCAAGCAATGCCCCAGGTGTAATAATACCCATGCACCAGGGGCTGGTTGACCTGAAAGTTTGCGGCCCCGGCAAGGGTCACTGAAATCGCAAGAAATACCGTGACAAGACAGAGTGTAAGTATTTTGTTCATGAAAGAACCTCCTCAACGTGGCGTTCCGGTGGAACGACTTTTACTCCATTGACAGACATTTTTTTATATTCTGCAGGATGTGTGCCTAAGTGGTCGAGGCAAGGGAACTCCCGGTATTTTTTGATTATTTTACACAAGACGGGCGCAGATTGCTCCTGCTTTAAGGGCGCTTGGAGGGAGCGAATCCGAGAGGATTTAACGTTTAAAATGATATAAATCAAATGGTTGTGCTGTTACATTCCGGCAGGTCTCGCTCCGCCTGGCCTCCGGGCGGCACGACCGGGGTTGGGGAAAGGTCGAGCAGGCGGTTTCCCTATGGGAAAAGTGGCATACCCGATAGGGTTGCCGGTGTGTAATATCCTGCAACCCTAAACGGCAGACCTCTTTCATTATATGGAAACGATTTACATACCGGGTCTATTTTCCGGTCGACGGGACGGTATCGGATTTATAGATCTTCCGAAAATGGTAGCCATAGATGGCCAGTGTAACGGTCAGGGAGAATAGCCGGGGACGGTTCAGCAGGGTCCAGAACAGGGTCTTCCAGTAGGGAAACCGTTCTTTGCCGAAAATTCCGAGGCGGATACTTGAGCGGAAAAACCCCATGAGGTGCTGAAAATCGAGTGATGCCTTGATGCTTGGCGCCTTGTACTCCCGGAGGAAGGTCCGGGCGCGCTTGTAATAGTGTTCGGGAGCGTAGATATGCTGCATGATCTTCCTGTATCCCTCGTTCAGGGTGGCGAGATCCATTTTGGGTACGATGTTGGTGGTGCCCACCACAGTGTTCCCGGACATGAGACCGATCAGGCGGCCCTCATTTTTCAACCGCTCATAAAGCCTTGTACCGGGAGGGGCCTGGAGTATACCGACCATGGCCGTTACGATTCCGCTTTTCTGGATGAACTCGATCTGCCTCTGGAATATGGAGGGCGTGTCGTTGTCGAAACCCACGATGAACCCCCCCTGCACCTGCAGGCCTGCCCGCTGGATCATTTTGACGCTCTCACCAAGATCACGGTTTTTGTTCTGCAGTTTGTTGCACTCGGCCAGACTTTCCTCATCCGGGGTTTCGATGCCCACAAAGACGGCATCGAACCCCGCCTCGACCATCATCTCCATCAACGGCGTGTCATCGGCCAGGTTGATAGAGGCCTCGGTGTTAAAGGGAATGCCCTTCTTGCCTTTCTGCCACTGGATCAGTGCGGGCAGAAGATGCTCCTTGAGGTAGGCCTTGTTCCCGATGAAATTATCATCCACAAAAAAGACCTGTCCCCGCCACCCAAGGTTGTAAATCCCGTCCAACTCGGTGAGGATCTGTTGGGTCGTCTTGATGCGTGGCTTGTGTCCGAACAGGGTGGTGACATTGCAGAAATCACAATTGAATGGACAGCCCCTCGAAAACTGGATACTCATGGAGGCATAGTGCTTGAGGTCGATCAATGTCCACATGGGGGCCGGGGTTTTCCGGATATCACAAAACTCGGATGTCTCATAGATCCGCTTGGCGCAGCCCTTTTCCAGGTCGGCCAGGAAAGGCGGGAGGGTCAGTTCGGCCTCGTTGAGTACGAAGTGGTCGACCCCTTCAAATTGATGGTATTCGATGGTGAAGAGCGGCCCTCCGGCAATGACCTTGACGCCGGCCTCGTGACACTGAGAGATGATCTTGCGCGCAGAATCCCGCTGCACCACCATGCCGGTGATAAAGGCATAATCGGCCCAGGCCAGGTCTTTATCAGTAAGCCGCGTCACATTCACGTCGATCAGCCTTTTGGACCACGCCTCGGGGAGCATCGCCCCCAGGGTCAACAGGCCCAAGGGGGGAAAGGCCGCCTTTCTGTGAATAAACTTGAGGGCGTACTTGAAACTCCAGAAGGTCTCCGGATATTCGGGGTAGATCAGCAGGATATTCATGTGTTTTCATCTCCTTTATGCCTATAGGATACCAAGCATCTCCTCGGCCGGTGGGATTCACCCTGTTCTTGGTATGGCGGCGTTAAGGTTGGCGGTCAATGCCCACAATTTAAAAGGCAGGTATCCATCAGAAAGACAGGTCTTTTCGTTTGGGAAGAAAAAAGGAGGTTTACAACATACTGAATATAATATCCTTTTTTAATGAAACGCCAAAAAGCCTCTCAAGTCAAGACAAATAAAAAAAGGCAGGTGAAAAAACCCGCCTTTTTTATTCTAAAGAAACGGTCCTAGGCCTTTTTGAGCCTCCTGCAAAGGCCTGCAAGACCAACGAGACCGCAGCCCACAAGCAGCATGGTGGCCGGTTCCGGAGTGGGCTGCCCCCCTGTGGCGACAAGCCCCATGAGGTTGTCGTTTCCGCATTCCACGGTGAGATGGGCGTAAAAATTCTGATCCCCCGCCATTCCCGTTTGGCTCAAGAGGTTTGCCAGGGAGACGGAGATGAAATAGTGATCGCCTCCCAACAGGCCGTTGGGAGAATTTTCAACAAAATCCCCTGAACCGAAATCAATGTCTTCTGCGAGTGTCGTCCCGCCATTCGCATAAATCCAGGGATTGGCCTCTTGGTTTTCGTTGAACCACCCGGTGATCACCTGGCTGGAACTATCTAACTGAACCAGATCAAATTTCTTTGCTTGGTAATCCATATCCAGGACATAGTCGTAGCCGAAGGTATCCGTCAGGAGCGCTCTGCCGCCGCCGCCTTCGGCGCCACCCGTGCCTGCACCGAATCGGGCGTCTAAATTGGTATCAATAAAGATGTCACCGGCGTCATAGAGGGTTGATGAGGCTCCACCTGCAACCGCATCGGTGCGATTATAAGGGTCCGCCACACCTTTCAGAAAATTGAACCCCCCTACCGCGGTCAGGGTAAGCGTGGCTTCATCCCAGAAAAAGGCCTCCAGGTCCCATTCCTGGCCCGGCACGTTGCCGGGTTCAACCTCCTGGTCCTCACTGCCGGTTCCCGTTCCTGTATACCAGCTATTGGTCAAATCGGAGCTTTGATCATAAATCGTCTTATTCTTACCAAAATCATAGGCGACCGCGCTTCCGCAGCAAAAGAGCATGGCCATTGTGATGCATAAAAAAACAGACATTCCAGGTTTCATCATGATTGCCTCCAGTCCTCAGAAGATTCCATAAAGCTTTCTGATATCACGTGTATCAGATTTCATTTCATTGTTTGATCTTGAATAGAGCAAGCGCCGTGCCGGAAGCGGGAAAAGATGAAAAAAAATTCTTATTGAATATTTGACTTATGATTTCAGTTTGTTATGGGAAGGGCGGGAGATCTGTTGCCGTGCTGTGAGGGGGAGCCGAAGGGGCATGTAATTAATTACCATTTCATCTATGGTATGTCCTTATATCATGTGGTAAAAGATTTCCTGTTTTGGGAAAGTCCCAAGGGAGAGGGCCCGGGGGCTTTAATGCCTTCGAAAACCCATGAGGAGAAACAGGCCCGTCAACAGCAATAGATGGGTGGCGGGAATAGGGACCGGATTCGGATCAAAGAGAGGGAGGACGGTGGTGGCGATCCCCACGCCCCAGGCGGCCTGGTTTGAAATAGAGGTAAACGCCTCCCATTGAAGGGTCTCGTCCTCGGTCCAATTGGTGTAAAAGCCGTAGTACAGTCCCTGTACTCCCCGGTCATCATATCCAAGAACCGGGACAAAATGGTCGGAATTCCCGTCCCCGTTTGAATCCACCAGAAACAGGACAGGGTGTCCGCTGTTGATCTCGTCTTTAAATTGGTATTGAAACCGCGTAAACCCCACATTGGAGGCCTCAAAATCATAGCCCCCATGATCCATGGCATAATGTTCGAACGTGGGAACGGCATCCTCGATGTCGCTCCAACCGTTGCCGTCAGGATCAAAGAGCGCCGCAATGTCGGAGAGCTCGGATGTGATGCTCTCCGTCAGCATCAATTGGTCCCGGTCGCTGGCGCCGAAGAGGCCCTCGTAACCGAACATATCCCAATATCCAAGAATGGAGGCAACGGCCAGTGGTCCGCAACCGCAGGGACCCGTGTAGGCCGGTACCTGGATACCGGTCGTATACGAGACCGTGACCACGGCGGCAGGGCATAAGGTCACCCCCAAACCCATGAAAAGGATGCCGGCAAAGAGTGCGGTCTTGAGGGTCTTTGCGATCATGTCATGTCCCCTTTGTAAATGGATTGTCTGTTTTTTGTCGATTGCCGGCCCGGAACATCCGGGTCTAAAGGTAAAGCAAGGTCAAGAGGCCGGGACGTCACATACTTTATAAAATCTCAAATCATTTTATTTTATCTTATCGGATCTCCATTGTAAAACTTTACGGTGAACTCAAACCCATCACCCCATGCGCAAATCATTTCTGGAAGGGCACTGGATATTGGTGAAAATGTCTTTACTCTGGTTAGTCAAAAATTTTTGTTGACAGAAGACCGGGTTTCTTTGAAAATAAAAAAATATCCAGTTGCGTGTAACGAATCACACAACTTTAACCTTCTGAGGCGGATGATGCCGTATTTTACCAGAGGGTGCAGGAAACCGAAGGCCTTTGGGAGATCTTTATGATTTCTTGGAGGTTTTTTTATGGTCGATTTCCCTTTACTAGCTGTCGAGAAAGCCATCCTTTTTAGGGGTGAATGAATCGATTCCTATCGGAGGGATTCTCAAAGGGGATTTGTTCACCTTTGGTCAAGGCTGGGGTTTCAAGGCCCGCCCGCGGAGCCGAACATGGCGCGGGTAAGAAGCACAGGGCGGTATGAAAGCTTACATCATTCTGAAATAAATATTCAACTGGACGCGTTATCATCCTCCTGCCCCAAGTGGCGAAGTCAGGGAAACTTTTTTTGCTAGCGCTCTGATCTTCCGTTCCCTTCGCCCCCCGCCCGCATACGGGAATATCAAGAATTTAGTCCAACATATGAGCCCTTGCTTTCTGAAATCTGAAACCCAATTTCCATAATGGACCTTTAGCGGGCCATGCCCTCCGGGCTTAAATCAAAGCCGAGCCCTCTGGACCCGGATATTTGGTAGCTCGAGGAAACAATGATGTCCTATTTTCCTAAGGCTATCGTTTTAGGATTCCTGACAGGTATCCTGGGGCTGCTCATCGGCTTCATGGCTTTGGGGTACGAATTGGAGGAAGACATCGGGCTGGAATTATTGTTTAAGCTCAGGGGTGTCAGGGAAGCCACCCCCGATGTCATCCTGGTGAACCTGGATCGTGAATCCGTCGACGCCCTGCAACTGCCCTCGAAGCCCAGGAAATGGCCCCGGTCCTTGCATGCACGTCTCATTCATCATCTCATCGAAAAGGGCGCTGCGGTCATTGCCTTTGACCTTGTCTTCACCGAGGCTCACGCAAAGGCCGAGGACGGGGTTTTTGCTCAGGCGATCCGAGACGCCTCAAATGTTGTTTTGTGCGCACTCATCCGAAAGGACTATGTCTCCGTCAGGGACAAGGATGGCAGAAAGGCGGGGGATCTTTATATCGAAAGACTCGTCCCTCCCATCGAGTGCCTGGAACGGGCGGCCGTCGCCGTGGCCCCCTTCCCTTTGCCTGAAAGGCCGGTCAAGGTGAAGCAGTGCTGGATGTTTAAGACCGGCGCCGGTGATAGACCGACTCTGCCCTTCGTGGCGTTTCAACTCTTTGCCATGGATTTTCACGAGGATTTTGTGCGCGTGCTGACAAGGGTCAGACCATCCCTTGGGTCCAAACTCCCTCATGATAAAGACAAAATGATGTCCGAAACAGGGGTTCTTGATCTCATGCGCACCCTGAGAAACCTATTTGCGGCAGAACCCGGGATCGCGGAACGCATGATCGAGTATATAAAAAAATCGGATGAGTTCTCCGAAAACGACAGAAAAAGAGACATCCTCGTATCGCTCATCAGGACGTACAGCGGCGTCTGCAGTCGTTATTTGAATTACTATGGTCCCCCGGGTACGGTTCACACGGTACCGTTCTTCAGACTAATAAAAGCCAGGGAGGGAACCCCTGAAAACCCGGCCGGCGGCGGGTTGCCCGATTTCCGGGGCAAGGCGGTTTTTGTGGGACTTTCGGAGCGGTTGCAATCCGAAATGAAAGACGGCTTTTACACGGTTTTTTCTCAGCCGAACGGTTTGGACCTCAGCGGCGTTGAAATTGCTGCCACAGCCTTCGCAAATCTTCTGGAAGACAGACCTATCCGGCCGATCGGTGTTCCCATGCAGCTGGTTGTGACGATAACATGGGGTATGGTGTTAGGCCTCACGCTTCGCCTTTTCCCGAGCGCCATGGGAGCACTGACCGTCATCGGGCTCAGTGTTTTGTATCTTTTTGCCGTCCTGTACCAGTTTAAGGGCTATGGGAACTGGTACCCCTTAGCGATTCCCTTGTTCGTCCAGGCACCCTTTGCACTGCTCGGTGCCTATTTGTGGAAGTACTTTGATACGAACAGGGAGCGCAATCATATCAGAACGGCTTTCAAGTATTACCTGCCCATTGACGTCGTCGATCAGATCGCTAACAAGATGCCGAACACCGAGGCCGATGGACGGGTGTTGTTTGGGGTCTGCTTATTTACCGATGCCGTGGGATATACGTCTCTTTCGGAAAAAATGGCACCCCTGGATCTTCATCGCTTCATGCAGGGATACTTCAAGTCTATTTTTGAGCCGGTTTTGCGTGAGGGCGGCATCGTATCGCAAATCGCCGGAGACGGCATGCTTGCGATCTGGACCACGACCGGTCCTGACAGAGAAATGCGCCATCGGGCGTGCGTTGCGGCGCTCGATATCGCCCGGGTCGTAAACCGCTTTAACCGTTCCGCCGGACCATGGCAACTTCCTATTCGGATCGGTTTGCATTCCGGCTCGATGTTCCTTGGTAATGTCGGAACCACGGACCATTATGAATACCGCCCGAGTGGAGACATCGTGAACACGGCATCACGGATAGAAAATTTGAACAAGGCATTGGGCACTGTGAAACTGATCTCCCGGGAAGTTTTGTGTCGACTTGACGGGTTCCTGACCCGTGAGGTCGGTGAATTCCTGGTCACCGGAAAATCCAAGCCCGTCGTCGTTCACGAACTGGTTTGTTTGCAGGCTGATGCGACCGAAGACCAAATAACGCTTTGTACGACCTTTGAAAGAGCGCTTTGCGCCTACCGGGAAAAAAGGTGGGACGAGGCCGTAAATTTGTTCGGTGAATGCCTGGATATCGACAAAACGGACGGCCCGGTTGGATTTTACCTGAACAGGTGTCGGGTGCAAAGGGTCAACCCGTCAGGAGTAAACGGGACCGGATTGATTGTTTTGGGTGGTACAAAATGAAGCGTCTCTATCGAAGGCCAAGATGAATCATGGGAACTTTTTATTAAAGGCAAAACGATGAGTTTTTCCGAATAACGTGCTCGAATAAAAGGGGAAGCCATGAAGGCGTTCAATGGGAGTTTGCTGGTCGTCTTTTTGCTTTTCGGCATGGCGGCGGATCCCTTCAGTCCTCGTGCCGCGGCTGCAGAACGTTGTGAACCATGGATAGGCAAGGTCGTATCCGTCCAGGGTGATGTCCTTTTTAAGCAAAAGGGAGAAAACCGATGGAAGCCCCTGAATCGGGGCGATATCCTCTGTCCTGAGGACATGATCCGGGTGGAAGAGCGGGCCCGGGCGGCCGTCCTTCTGCCCAATGAAGCCATTCTGCGTCTCGATCAGGGCACCATGGTCACGTTTATGGGACTGGAAAAAGAGAAGACCTCCTTGCTCGATTTGATCAAGGGGGCCCTCTATTTTTTCAGCCGAAAGCCCCGCGCACTGAAAATTGCCACCCCCTTTGTGAACGGGACCGTAGAAGGCACCGAATGTTTCGTGAGGGTGGAAGAAGATCGCACCCTGTTGACGGTATTCAGTGGAACGGTGATGGCCGAAAACAAGGCCGGAAGCCTGTCCGTGGTCAGCGGCCAATCGGCCGTCGCTGAAGCGGAAAAAATGCCGAGGCCCTATACCGTCGTCCGCCCCAGAGATGCCGTTACCTGGGCCTTGTATTTCCCGCCCGTCATTCCGTATCGCCCGGATGATGTTTCCGTCAAAGATGAGGCAGGATGGCAAGCGATGTTACGCCGCTCTATCGAATTTTACCGGAAAGGGGATCTGCCCAATGCCTTTAAGAGCCTGGATGAAGTCCCGGAGAGAATTTCGGATCCCCGGTATTTTGTCTATCGGGCCGGTTTGCTTCTCATCGTCGGTCGCGTTCAGGAAGCCGGTGTCGATATCGAAAGGGCCTTGAACCTTGCGCCGCGAAATAGCGATGCCTTCGCGCTTCAGGCCATGATCGCCGTGGTGCAGAATCAAAAGGCCACGGCCATGGACGTGGCAAGAAGGGCCGTCGATTTGGATCCCGGGTCCGCTACTGCAAGGATCGCTCTGTCCTACGCACAACAAGCTTATTTGGAAATTGAACCGGCCCTCGAAAGCCTCAGGGAGGCTGTGAGACTGGATCCGGAAGACGCCCTGGCCTGGTCCAGATTGGCCGAACTGTGGTTGTCCGTCGGTCAACTCGACAGGGCATTGGAGGCGGCTGAAAAGGGCGCCTCACTGAACCCCGATGTGGCTCGAACCCAGTCCGTGCAGGGGTTTGCCTGCCTGATGCAAATCAAGATCAAGGATGCAAAAATGGCCTTCGAAAAAGCGATTCAATTGGATGAGGCCGCTCCTCTCCCGCGGTTGGGCCTGGGTCTGGCAAAGATTCGTGAGGGCGATTTAAAAGAAGGCCGCCGGGAGATCGAGATTGCGGCCGTGCTTGATCCCAACAACGCCCTTATCCGGAGCTATCTCGGAAAGGCCTATTTCGAAGAAAGGCGCGACGGCCTTGCCATGAAAGAGTATGCCGTTGCCAAGGATCTCGATCCCCTGGATCCCACGGCCTATTTTTATGATGCCATCCGAAAACAGAGCGTCAATCGTCCGGTGGAGGCCCTGAAGGATCTTCGGAGGTCCATCGCGCTCAACCGGAACAGGACCGTGTATCGCTCGAGCCTGCTGCTCGATGAGGATCTGGCCGCCCGCAGCGCCGGTCTTGCACGAATTTACCGGGACCTGGGCTTTGAGCAACTGGCACTGGTCGAGGGCTGGAAATCGGTCAATCGGGACCCGGGCAATTATTCCGCTCACAGGTTCCTGGCCGATACCTATTCCTCCCTTCCCAGGCATGAGATCGCCCGGGTCAATGAACTGCTTCAGTCCCAGCTGTTGCAGCCACTCAATGTCACGCCCGTCCAACCGCAGCAGGCGGAGAGTAACCTATTCATACTGGAGGGGTCCGGTCCTGCGGATCCGGGCTTTAATGAATTCAATCCTCTTTTTCTCAGGAATCGATTTGCCTTTCTCGCAAACGGCATGGTGGGGGGAAACGATACCTTCGGAGAAGAGATGGTTCAATCGGGGGTGCAGGGAAGACTGTCGTATAGCGTGGGCCAAATGCATTATGAAACGGAAGGATTTCGAGAAAACAACGACCTGACCCAAAACATTTACAATGTTTTCGTACAGGGCCGGTTGAGCCACAAAACGAGCGTGCAAACGGAATTCCGTTACACCAGCACCCGGAAAGGAGATCTGGTACTCAAACATACGGGGATCTTCAGTCCGACTCAGAGGCAGGAAGAGCAGGCCCAAACGGTGAGATTTGGATTGCACCATGCCTTCGGGCCGGGCTCCGACCTCATCCTTTCTTTCATCTCCCAAAATGGCGAACTTCATACGGAAATCCCGGATTTCTTAACCCTCGCGACGGATCGGAGAAACTATATTGGGGAGGTGTCGTATATTCACAAATCGCACCCATTCCAGTTCAACTTCGGCCTGGGGCATCGCCACATGGACGATTTAACGGTTGAAACGGTAAGTATCCTTCCTTTTTTCATTTTTCAGGAAACGGAAGACAGCCGGGTGGCATTTTCTAATGCCTACTTCTACTCGCAAGTGAAACCGCTGGAAAACCTGAGTTTGACGATCGGGGCCAGCGCCGATTTTCTCGAGGGATCGACCGATGTCGAAGATTGCAGCCAGTTCAACCCCAAAATCGGGGTGATGTGGTCGCCAGACCCGGATACGACGCTTCGAGCCGCCGCATTCAGGACCCTGCAACGACCGTTTTTTTCCCAGCAAAACATTGATCCAAGTCTGGAACCGACCCAGGTTGCCGGGTTCAATCAGTTCTTTTTCAGCGCCCGGGGAGACCATGCCTGGCGCTACGGCGTGGGCGCGGACCGGAAATTCTCCGAAACCGTCTATGCGGGAGCGGAGATAGCTTATCAGGACGGGGTCAGACGGTTCGTCTCCGTAAGGCAACCCGGCGATGTCATCGTAGAACGGGACTGGGAGGAATACTTCGGCCGGGCCTACTTTTGCTGGACACCGAAGCCCTGGACGGCCATCAGCGCGGAATATCTCTTTGAACGCTTTGAGAGGGATGTGGCGGGAAGATTTGCCGGTGTGGCCGAATTCGAAGAACTCGAGACGCACCGTTTTCCCCTGGGCGTAAAATTTTTCCACCCCCGGGGATTCAGCGCGGGGATCAAAGCGACCTATGTGAGCCAGGAGGGGAGATTCGTTGTTGCATCTTCAGGATCGAACTATTCTATTGTCCCCGGTGAAGACAAGTTCTGGGTCGTGGATGCATCCATCGGCTATCGCCTTCCAAAGCGGTTAGGCCTTATTACCCTGGAAGCCAAGAACCTCTTTGATCAAGAGTTCAAATTTCAGGACACGGATCCTGGAAATCCGAGGATTGTACCGGATCGCCTGATCCTGATGAGGGCTACCTTCTCATTCTAGATCGGTTGAGGCCTTTCGGGTCCGTTCCGGAGGGAAAGGGGGTGATGACCGTCTGAGGGCATTGGAGGAAGGGAGAGGAGACCCGTCCTCGCATCCAGAAAGGATCCACACATGTATTGCAGGAGGGTATGGGATATGGCGGATAGAATCATCGATATCAAGGATGGTCACATGTACGTGGAAATTTCAGAACATGGAGACGTCACGGTAGGCCGGGGAAACGCGGAAGGGCAAATCATGGCTTTGAAGGGTGACCCGGTGCAAGGACCTTGGGCGATTGATAAGAGTCATGCAAAATTTATCGACAGGGCGACCTGGATTTTCGGCAGTCCGGCCTGCGTCTGGCATGGGGATAGAGTGTATTGAACCTAGACCATGAGGGTCGTTGACCCTTTTGGAAACCCGCAGAGGATATCCCCTGCCATCTCGGGTTGTTCCCGTATGGGGGGTTTCGGCGTTCGGCGGTGCAGGTGATGTAGACATTTTGGGAGGAAAGTCTTCAAATTATGCTCCGAGGGAGCCTGTTTGCCGGTCATTCACAGGGAGGCCGCCCGCATAGCAGCGGGCGACCTCATTTTAAAAGTCGATGCCCTATATTCCGGAAGACGCTCAAAACAACCGATGAACAACGCCGGCAAGGGGATGCTTGACATTTCATGATAAATTTTTCCTGCGGTCTCACCCCTCAATAAAAGATTTTCGACCCGGACGGGAAAGATTTCTCCGGATCCGGGGGTAACCATCTCCATATCAAGGCATTCCATACGTTTTCCAGTTTGTCCCGCGATCGTTTTTGCACGGGTCTTGAGTCCGTCTTCAAAAAAGCCTTGATGGATGCGACGATATCCTGGATCCTGTTTTTGGGGGATATCGCCCGAATAACGGCGTCGTTAAAGAGACTCAGCAGCTCTGAGGGTTTATCCCTCTCCGAGAGCGCCAGGACCGGGAACTTACGACTCAGGGCCAGGAAAAGGATGTTAGAGCCCGGAAAGCCGGAAGGATCCGTAATGATCAGGTCATAGGGAGCCATGTGCATCAGGTCACGTGCCTCTTCAAAGGTTGAAGCCTTGCGGAAATCACATTCCTGGATCTCCCGGGATATTTCTCTTTCGAGCCTTGAGAGAAAATGATAATCCCTGTCGATCCCCAATAGCCTCTTTTGCCTTCCTGCAATGTTTTCCATGTGACCCCTCCTTTTTTTAAAGGCTCAAAGTTTCTCAATGAAAAAATATCTTTGCCAAAAGGGTTGAACGGAAATTTTTTTTGCCACGCCCTCCTTTCCTGGAAGGTGAATTGTCAGGGGTGATGTCTTTCAAGGTCATCCCGCGGGCTCAAGCAGCAACTTTTCCCCCGGGATTGTCTTCTATCATATCGACTCCACGCCCCCTGTCTGCATCCTGGGTCACACGACAAATGTGAGGTCGGTCACATTTTGGAGGTTTTTTTTGTTTTTGTTCAATTCGGCTCAAGAAAATGGCCTTTGCGGCATGCGCTCGCGATGGTAAGATGAATCCATTAGAGTTCATCCGGAAATGAACATTCCCGAACCCGCGCTATCAGAGATCAGCCTTCGGCCGTCAAAAAAAACCCTGGAAGAAACAAGTCATTATGCTGATGGCTGAGCGCTCCATTGCAGGGATTGGGGGATTGGTCCTAAGGGGGACGCCCAATGTGTCTCTCATTGGAACGTCAAGGATTTGAACCGTGAGGGTGGAATATGGGTCCGTCATCCATCAGCCGGGAGGATATTTCAAGACATACGGCTTTTCTCAGACAGTTGCCCTTGTTTTCAGAAACGGCGGAAGAGGATCTTGAGGTCCTGACCGGTCATTTTTTGTGCCGGAAATACAGGAAAAAAGAGATCATTTTTCACCAGGGCGACGACAGTCATTCGCTTTATGTGGTTTTGAATGGAAAAGTGCGCGTCTACAGCATAAGCCCCGCGGGCAACGAGACGTCCATCCGCATCTTCTCAAGGCATGACCTGTTCGGTGAGTTTGCCGCAATCGACGGACGACCGCGCTCCACGACCGCCCAAGCTGGGGAGGACTGCACCCTCCTGGAGATGAATCAGACAAAATTCTTGCAGTGTCTCGGTCAGATGCCTGAGCTGGCCATGGGTATGCTCAGATTCATAGTAGAGAAAATCCGCACGACCACCGCCTACGCCGAAACTATCGCACAGTATGACACCGCCGGGCGATTGCTTCATATTTTTCTTCACTACAAGGAGTTGTTCGGCAGAGAGATCAAAGCCGAAAAACAGTATGAAGTCAATCTTTCCATGAACCAATCCGACCTTGCCTCTTTGGTGGGTGCACGCCGTGAATGGGTAAACCGGCTCTTGCGCAATTGGAAAAAGCGGGGCCTGATAGATTATAGACAAGGCAAAATTATGATTCTGGATCTGCCTGCTGTTGAGAAAGAAAGGGATCGAAGGATTGCTGTTGACGGAGACGATGAGGAGTGGTGAAATTGCTCACAGAGTGAATAAGGGGCACTCTAATGTTTCAGAGTGAATGCACACAAAATCACCTTCCTGCCCCATTTGTTTTCTTGAAAAAAGGAGCTAGGCATGGCGAGTCATTACGAGGAAGACAGTTGGAGAAGGCCCATTCAGAAGATGGAGGTGGGGGACAAGCTGACCACCAGATCAAGGGTTGTCACGAGGACCGAACTGGAGTTGTTCGCCCTTCTGGGCGGAGACACGGCCGAGCAGTTTCTGAGTGAACGGGCGGCCCGGAAGAGCGGGTGGAAGGACCAATTGGTGCCGGGCTTGTGTACCCTCAACATCGCCTACGGTCTGCTTATCCAGGCCGGTTTCCTGAAGGACATTGTCGCCTACATGGGGACCGACAGGATGCAATTCTCGGGACCGGTCTACCCCGGGGACAGCATCCGGATGATCGTC
>CAYNYM010000031.1:0-14976 GCA_964401325.1 uncultured Desulfobacteraceae bacterium
CCCTTCCGACAGACCCCCCGGTCCCGATACTGATGGCGGAAGCCAGAGATTTTATGAAAACAACCCTTTTTCTTATCACCCCCTTGCGAAGGACGACGGCCTCCATGACCTCCGGGACCCCATGGCCTTTGGCTTCACGGGCAAAGAAGTAGACAAGGGGACCGACAAGCAGACCGCCTGCCGCAGGGACCCATACCTTGAGGTACCAGGGTGTTGCCAGGGCCATCTCCAGGAGATTGGATCCTTTGCCGTAGGAAACGGATTGAAAAAAATCGATAAGATAACGAAAACCTATCGCACCAAAGCCGCCGGCCAGGCCGACGAGCGTCGCCAGCATGGCCATGGTGGCTTGTTCGTTGTGTGATAGTGCCGAAAGAATAGAGGATAGTTTTGAGGACGACTTTTGTTTCACTTTAGTTCAGCGGGGCTCTCTTGATCGGTTAGTTCATGGTTTTGAGTCTTTTTTGGGCTATCTTCGCCTCATTGGACGTGGAATAATTCTTGATGATCTTCTTTAACAAAAGCCTGGCGCTTGTCTTGTCTTTGATTTCCCAAAAGGCCAGGGACTGCCTTAGCAAAGCACTGGGGACCTTGTTACCCTTTGGGTAGTTCTTGATCACCTTCTGGAAGGCCAGAATAGCCTGTTCATATTGCTTGAGGGCCATGTGGGACTCACCGATCCAGAACTGGGCATTGTCTGAGCGGTCTGATTTGGGATACCGCTTCAGAAAACCCTTGAAACCGTCCATGGCGGTCTCATAACGGCCTTCCTTGTAGGCGGTCAGAGACTTGTCATAAAGCGCTATTTCCTGGGCTTTCGGATCTACCGTGGCCTCGGCCGGCAACGATTTGGGTTGCTCCTTTTCAGAAAATTCCCCTTCGGCCGGTGCCGGTGCTACGGCCGGTGCCATGGGTTCGAGTCCCAGGTACTCCCGATGCCGCTTGGCCGCCGCTTCCAATGCCGTTATTCTTCGAGACAGATCGTCCACCGTGCTCTTTAGGACATCCTGCTCGCCCAGGTCTCTTTCGACCGTGCGTTTGATGATATGCTCGTTGTCCTCTGTCCGACCGGCCAGGTCCTTCACCTCGGTTCTCAACTCATCTATTTCCAGTCTCACCGTCTTCTGGTTGGTTCGGATCTGGTCCAGTCTCGTCTCGAGATCACTTGTCAGGGTGGTATTCACATTCTCCTGGAGCTTTGTGACCCGCCTGTTGAGGGCGTTAATCTGATCGTTGAGAATAGTCAACTCCCTGTCGTAGACGCAGGATGGGAGGACAAACAGGGCAGAGACAAGAACAGGCAAACAAAACTTACAAAAATCTTTCTTGCACCATCCGGTTTTCATTTTTTTAATCATACCCTCTGACAGAACGGGAGCCGACCGGATACGACGGTCGGCTCACCTTGTTTGCATATCTTATGGTCCGGGCAATTTCCCTTAAGGCCGACTCCTTACCGCTGCCTAATTCATACAACAGGAGCCGCATACCCAGGAGTCCGCCTATTCCGTCACCTTAAATTCATCGCGTCGATTTTGGGACCAGGCCCCCTCATTGTGCCCGGGATCAGCCGGCCTCTCCTCCCCGTAACTCACCGTGGAGATCTTACCGGAGGGAATCCCAAGGGCGTTGAGGTATTTCATTGCAGCATTAGCCCTTCTTTCGCCCAGTGCCAGGTTGTATTCATTGGTCCCCCTCTCATCACAATGACCCTCTATACGCACCGAATAATCAGGATGGGCCTTGAGCCAGGCGGCCTTCTTTTCCAGGATGGCCCGCGCCTCGGGTTTCAATTCGGATCTGTCAAAATCAAAATAAATGTGCCCGGATTCGAAGGCCTGGACTTCCATGAGAAGCTGCTTTCGCTGCCTCTCCAAGTCGGCCAGCTAGTCATCCTCGGCAGTGGGCGGGGCAACAGGAGGCGGGGTCGGTTTGACTTCCTTAACGACCGGCGCAGTTGGCGTGGCCGGTTCTTCCGCTACAATCCCTTTCTTTGCACAAGACGTCATTGTGAGAAGTGATGCACAACAAAATGCAAAGACTGCCGCGACAATCATCATTTTTTTCATCATTCTGCTCTTACCTCCTGATTTCTTAAAATTATTTTATTCAAAAATCCGTGGGATTCAACCGGCACCCTTTAAACTCTAATTCATTATCATCCTATTACTATTATTTCAAGGATTTAGATCTTTTAAAAGGTTTTTTTTGTTATAGACCCTTGGATCTCAATTTTCACACAGACGCAATGCCTCTGAGCCCCGCATGACGACCGGTATGGTTTTCGGTCTTCACCGACACCGGCACCCTAATAGGGTGACCAGGACGGGGACGTTTGTTCGCCCTTGGAGGCGTTAATTTGCCGCTGGTTCTGGCCGTTGGCGTTCATAAGATAAAGCTGATACCTGCCCTTCCGGTTGGAACTGAAGATGAGATATCTGCCGTCCGGGGACCAGCAAGGATCCTCATTTTTTCCCTGATTCTCAGTCAATTGCCTCAGATTTCCACCGTCTGCGCCTATCGTGAAGATATCGAAGACCCCGTTATTCATGCCCGAAAAGGCAATACGGTTTCGGGAAGACCAGGAGGGGGAAGTATTGTATTTCAATGTCGGCTCAAAGGTCAGCCTTTCCTCTTTTCCCGAGGCCAGATCCTGCACATAGATCTGTGGGGACCCGGAGCGGTTGGAGACAAAAGCGATCTTCTTCCCGTCCGGTGAAAAGGAGGGAGAGACGTCAATGCCCCAGTGGTTGGTCAGTCTCTTGATCACCTGTCCCTTCAAATCGATCCGGTAGATATCAGGATTGCTTCCATGGCTCAGGGTCAGGGCGGCGCTTTTTCCATTCGGCGCCCAGGATGCCCCGAGGTTCAGCCCCTTGCGCCCGGACATCCTCCGGACCGATTTGGATTTCACGTTTTTCATATAGAGCATGGCCCCACCTTCCTTGAAGGAGTTGAAGAGAAGACTGTCTCCCTTTGGGGACCATCGAGGAAAAAGGGCGATGCTGTTGTCCGAAGTCATTCTCCGGACATTCTTTCCGTCTACGTCACACAGGTAGATCTCCTTATGGCCCGTTGCGGTCCCCACAAAGGCCAACCTTGAAAGAAACATACCCTCTTGGCCGGTCAGGGCGTGAATAATGGCGTTCGACAGGCGGTGCATCAGGGCCCTGTGCTCTTTGCTCTTCCCTAAGAATCTCCTGCTGAAAATTTTGCGTCCCTTGAACACATCGTACAGCCTGGCCTCCACCTCCAGGCTTCTACCGATGCAACTGTAACTGGCCTCCAGGAGAAGATCGGCGCCTATCACGGACCAGTCGCGCAACCGGACACCTTCCGAATGCCACGATCCATCATTTCCCCCCAGGAAGGACTGCTTTTCCATGGGCGTAAAATACCCGCTCAGATCGAGATCGCCGGATACCACAGCGGGCAGGGTCGCCGCGAACTCCGGGTGGCTCTTAGCGCCCGGGGGAGTCCGGAAATCGGGTATAGCGATCTTGATCCTCTGGATGGAGGGGGCGTTGATGTCGATGAAGATCCTTGCAAAGACCTGGGTAGGCCATACGGACCGGAGTCCCAGCAAAACACCCAGCACAAGAACGAGATTAATGATTCTCGAGGTCTTTGAGGTTGAAGTTGATCTCAAATTCTTCATAGCTTTTCCTATAGGCCTCCGGAAACGACGGCAGCGGATCAGACCGCTCGATGGCCTTTAAAACGGATTGGTCGAATATGTCGCTGTTTGAACGCTTGAGAAAATTTGTTTTCAGGATCGCCCCGTCTGCCTTGACCCTTACGACCACCGTGGCCTCCAAGTCTCCTGAATCTCCCATGGCAACCGGATAGGCCCAATTGGATTTTATCCAGCTTTCCACCTCCATGCGGTAAATCTGCATGGGAATGCCTTCCGCCGACTGCCCCCCAACGGCCCTGCCGGTGCCCGATCCGCTTGCGGCCCTTTTCTCCAGTTTGGAGATGGCCCGGTCCACATGGGACCCGTTATCGGACTTGACCCTTCTCTCAATTTTTGAAATGGCCCGGTCAATCATTTGTGAGGCCGTTTTTTTAGGCTTCCTGGCATGTGAGGTCTTCTTGCTGACCGTCCTCTTGGCAATCACCAGGGGCTTGGTTTTCTTTTCCGGGCGCCCGATGCGTTTTGCCCGCGTTTCCTTTTTGACGGGCGGCACCGTTTTTGGGGCCTTTACGGGTTTTGTTCCCGAAGATTTTTGGACCCCGCCTTGGGGCATCTCGACGAGGCTGACTTGATAGACAATCCCTTCAAAAGGTCTTCTATGGGGGATGGACTCCGGGACAAAAATCAATATCGAGAACAGGGCGATATGAAAAAGAACGGACAGGACCAGCACGGGGCCCCATCTCATTTCCTTGTAACTGCTCACTTTTTCAAACGCTACGGCCGTCATGACGTGATCGCTCAAGGGCAAAACAGAGTAAAAAAATCTTGGCTCACCGGCATATTTTGAGCAAGGATGTCGCACCCAGGTGGGCTCCAATACCTTGAGCCAACCTTTTTGGGCAGAGCCTTCCGGGCTTATTCCAAGGGCTCCGTGACCATGCCCAATTTGTCAATGCCGGCCCTTTTTG
Organism: uncultured Desulfobacteraceae bacterium; assembly: GCA_964401325.1. GTDB lineage: Bacteria > Desulfobacterota > DSM-4660 > Desulfatiglandales > HGW-15 > CAYNYM01. Next base: position 4,609 of record CAYNYM010000031.1, read on the forward strand.
CGCCTGCCATCACCTCGATGACAAACCCGTAGGGCACGTCCTTATCCGCCCTCAACAAGACTTCTTTGTTTTTACGGTACTTCAATATACTCTTGACCTTGGGCTCAAGATTCTCCAGTTTGATTTGATGTTTTTCCAGGAAGATTTCCCTCTTCTTGTTGATGGTCAGAATCATGGGATCCTCCTTTGTTTTGATGCTCTTTGTCGTGGTTTGAGGCAAATCGACCTCAACCCCCTGCATCATCATCGGCGCGGTCACCATGAATATGATCAGAAGGACAAGCATCACGTCCACCAAAGGTGTGACGTTGATGTCCGACATAAAATTTCCACCATTTCCACCGTTGGTTATCATTCCGCATTCGACTCCGCAGTTCCCGGGTCTCAAGGCCGATGACGAAGGTGTCGCGACAGCCTTTTCTCTGTAAAAAGGCCCCGGCCCCGACGTGGATCAATCAGCCTTTTTGGGCGTGGCTGTCTTTTTAAACACCTGTCTTTCGAGAAGATTCAAAAAATCGGACGAAAAAGTATCCATTTCGGATCGTGCAACCATCGCCTTGTGATTGAAATGGTTGAAGGCGACGACCGCCGGGATAGCAGCCGCCAGTCCTGCAGCCGTAGCGACAAGGGCCTCGGATATTCCCGGCGCGACAACGGCCAGGCTGGCCGATCCTTTCATTCCTATGCCCCTGAAAGATTCCATAATACCCCAAACCGTACCGAAAAGGCCGATGAACGGGGCGGTGTTGCCCGTGGTCGCCAGAAAAGACAAAGCCCTTTCCAGGCGGTTGCCCTGTTCGATCGATGTCTTTCTCAGCGACCTCTCTACATTATAGAGCAGGGTCTGCATGGCCGAACCCCAGTCTCCGGATGCAGGAATATTCTGGATCTTTCCAATTCTCTTGAGCTCAGCATACCCGGATCTGAAAAGATGCGCGACCGGGCTGGCCTCCATATCATCACATTCTTCCTTTATCTTCTCGAGGGCCATATCTTCCCAGAAGAGATCGAAAAAATATTCAGTCTCCTGTTTTACCCTGCGGAAGAGCCGCCATTTCATGAAAATGATAGCCCACGAGACAAGTGAGAATATGAAAAGGATAATCATCACACATTTGACCATGAGTCCTGCGTGAATAATCATCTGTATGATATCGTTACCGAATGCTGTTTCCATATGAACCACTCCGGGGTAAAGCTCTCGGAAGCAAATGCGAGATTAGACTCATAAGCAACGCAGGGGCGAGTGAGAAGCCACGACCATCGAACACCCCGGCGCACAGATTTCATGGATCCAATTTCAGAGCCCAAAGACCAATCGTCCAAGGCTACGATGCATCCTTTCTATAATTACAGGGCCTGGCTTGCAAGAATTATTTATCGAGGCGGGGGATGATGCCCTGACGGCACTCTTGAGCTCTTTTCGCCTATGAAAAAGAATTCCCGCCGCCCGTGTCAGGTCAAAACAATTTGGTAGTGCAAGATCTTGACCAGACCTTACGGGCGTCACTGAAAAACTTGAATTGATACGATTTTACCAACCGAATCATGATGAATTCGTAAAATGTCTAATTTTCAGCACAAAGGGTTATGCGCAAAAATGGAACTGTTCAGTTTTTTGAAACGCATCCAGCGGTGGAGGGGCGCATAAAGAAGCCACGCCCATTAAACATCCCGTTATACGGGGAAGGGCATGGCTTTTAGTTTCATTTCATCTACTTGAAAATTTTTGTAAATGTCTTGTCGTCCGATTTCTCGCACGTCTTCTGCATCTTGATATAATCCTCCAGCAGTTTCTTGCCCTCTTTGGTCAAATGGGAACCCTGTTTTCGGTTTGTATCAACGATTCGCTTCTCCACAGCCGCCTCCGTTGCCTTGATCTTGCTCCAGACGGCCTTGTAGGACATCTTCATTATCTTGGCGGTCTGATTGATGGAACCCGTCTTTTCGATGTTCTCAAGGATTTCCCTTCTGCCTTCACCGATGATAATTTTTCCGGTTTCATTGACGATCCAGTGCCTCGATTTCAACCGCAGAGTTGCCATTTTCCCCTCCCCTTGAGTGTGTATGATTCAACAATCAGTTCGACCTGCCACCACAGGGTAATCCATTAGCCTACCTCCCGCCACAATTCACCACTCCTTGATGGATCGTAGCCCCCGAGCAAAGTCACTCTGTCCCGAAATTCCTGCGTTCTTACAATCTCCATGAGGGTGATGATATTGGCGTGATCCAACAGCGATGAGGGAACAATCAGGTCATATTGCTCCTGTTCGACAGGGATGAAATCCAGATCAAGGGCCTTTGCCGCTGCAAAGATCCCCATACCGCAATCCGCCGCCCCGCTGAGAACATCCACCGCTACGGCCATGTGCGTAAACTCATCGTGGTCGTAACCCCTTATGGATTCAGGCTCGATGCCCGATTGCTCCAGTTTGTAGTCGAAAAGAACACGCGTGCCCGCTCCGGCCTGGCGATTGACAAAGGACACGTCTTCCCGGCACAAGTCCTCGATGCTCCTGATGCCCTTGGGGTTGCCCTTTGCCACGATCAGACCCTGATCCCGCAAGACCAGATGAAAGACACTGACCTTGATCCCCTTAATATAACGCTTGATGTAGGATATATTGTATTCTCCGGTCTTGGTATCCAGGAGATGGCTACCCGCCATGTGACAGGTCCCTTTTCTGATGGCCATGAGCCCCCCCAGACTGCCCACATGCCCGGAGGAAATCCGAATATCGTGTCCTCTCCTCCTGATTTCATCGGCCAGGACGTCAATGGTCATGTCATGACTTCCGATGACGGAAAGGGTATTGTGGAGTTCCTGCTCATCCACCATGAGTTCCGCTTCCAGCTCTTCGTCCTGGGTAACTCCTTCGGAAAGATCGGGAATTCGGAGTATGCCTTCGGACCGGGTCAGGGTGGTAATGGACCCTGCCGCCCGGGGCAGTGGAGTGGCCACCATCTTGTCCCCCACCTTCCCGATATTCACCCTCAGGAACTCTTCGATCCCCAGCTTGGAGGGGATATCCCTCGTCGGCCGGACCTTGACCGTCACTTCTTTGGGAGGTCTCATTCCCTGAAGATGAAAGAGCAGCGGCCGGACAAACTGTTTGAAGGCAAGCGTTGCTGATACCGTATAACCCGGGATGCCGATCACGGGTTTGTCGTTGATGATCCCGAGAATGGTGGGTTTTCCCGGCATCATGGCCACGCCGTGGACGAGAACCTCTCCCATTTCCCGAATAATCCTAGCCGTGTAATCCTTGCTGCCCGCCGAGGATCCCGCATTGATGAGGACCACGTCCGCATCCGATGAGACCGCCTCTTTCAGGGCCTGAAGGATATCACCTTCATCGTCTAAAACGATATCATGGACCCGTGGTTCCCCCAGGCATTCCCGCACGAGGGCGGCAAGGATGAGGGAATTGTATTCGATGATTTGGCCTTTCTCGAGCTGATCCTGTTTGTGAATCCCTTGAAGGCGAATCAACTCGGAACCGGTCGGAATGACGGCCACCTTCGGTTTTCCCCAGACCTTCACGGAAAAGATGCCGGCCGAAACCAACGCCCCAATATCATAGGCTCGAATCCGATGGTCCTGAGGAAAGAGCAACTGGGTGGTCACGATATCCTCGCCCACTTTTCGGATGTTCTGCCAGGGATAGGATGGAGAGCGGATTTCCAGGGTCTTTTCGTCCCTCTGATGGACTTTCTCCACCATGATCACGGAATCATACCCTTCAGGCAGGGCCTGACCGGTATTGATCCAGACTGCGTCCCGGTCGATCTCCAGGGTCTTGGGCTTTCTTTCGTTGGTTCCGTAGGTTTCTTCCGCCCGGACGGCGATACCGTCCATGGCCGCCGAGTGGTAGGTGGGTGCGGAAAACCTGGCGAAAACGGGTTCCGCCGTGACCCTTCCCAGTGCGTCTTCTGCCGGGATCTGTTCGGGCGCGGTCCTTTGGGTCGCGCCGAAGCGGGATCTGAAGGCCTCCTGTGCCTCTTTAAGGCCCTTCATTTTTAAATAGATATTTCTTTCTTTCAATGGAACGCTCCTTATGAATCCGTGACCACCAGTAGCACTGATGGCATGAGGGAGGCCCCTAAAAGGAGCCACGTTGAACCCTTTTCATATTTTTCCATCTATTTTATCGTCTTTATAGGGCCGTTTGAACCGGTGAAACCTTTTCATTTCTCAGCGGCAGAAGCGGTGGATTATTTGAAAGCCTAACCGGTCGCGAAGCGACACCTCAACGTTACTCACTTTCTCTACAAAATCAGGACCTGAACCATCTGATTCTCGTAAAGCCCCTCGGTATTTCGGTCCACCCGCACCAAACCGTCGGCCTCGACCAGGGTGGAGATAAGCCCGGACTTTCCGTAGATGGGCTCGGCCACCCACCCGCCATCTGCCTCAATCAGCCTGATGCGGATAAAGTCGTCCCTGCCGCTGGCCGATTCAATATTCCGGCTCAGTTTTGCCTCGATGGTCCGGTGCCCTCCTTGGAAGGGGTTCCCCCTGCCGGCAAGCCTTGCCAAAAAGGGCGCAAGAAAGACCTCTGCCACCACCATGGCGGAGGCCGTATGGCCGGGGAGTCCAAAAATGGCATGCGGGCCGCTTTTGGCGATAATGGTCGGCTTGCCTGGACTTATGGAAATCCCATGGACGAGGATTTCCATGGGATCAAAGGACTCAAAGACCTTTACGGTCAAATCCCGTGTCCCCACGGAACTGCCTCCGGAAATCCAGACGGAATCCGCTTCGCGCAGGCCCTGTTCGACCAGTTTTCTGAGTCTTTCAAAGTCGTCCCCGCACAACCCCAGGGGAAGGGGTTCGGCGCCCCTTTGCACACAAAAGGCGCTCAGGGTGTGGGTGTTGATATCTCGCACCTGGCCGGGGCCGGGGCTCTGCTTTACGGGAATCACCTCATCCCCGGTTGATATGATGGCAATCCTGGGCTTTTTGTAGACCGGCACCTCTGAGAGGCCCAGTCCCGCCATGGCCCCCAAATCCTGGGGCCTCAACACACTGCCCCTCGCAAGGACCAGGGCATCCTTTTTTATATCATCATTGAATTGAATGACATTTTCCTGGGGCGAAAGGGCCCGGCTCACTTCTATGGTTTTCTCATCCAGGACATGGCAATATTCGATCATCACGATGCCGTCGGCCCCCTCGGGAAGCATCCCGCCCGTGGATATTTTCACGGCCTGACCGGGTTTGACCTTTGCCTTGGGCACCTGACCCATCAGGACCTCACCCGACACCTCCAGGAAGGCCGGAAGGCTTTCCGTGGCGCCGAACGTATCTTTCGCCCTTACGGCGTATCCGTCCATAGAGGACCGGGAAAAACCCGGAAGGTCTTCAGGAGAAACAACGTCCCGGCACAAAATTCTGCCAAAGGCCCTTTCAAGTGGGACAGATGCGGTCCCCACATGTTCAAAACCATCAATAATTTCGAATGCTTCCTCAGTTGTCTTGACCTTGAAAAACAATTTATGTAGCTCCTTACGCTTGACTCCGTGTTTCCAAAAATCTCATTTTATACAGACTTTTGTAGCATAGGTGATATAAATCCACAACAGATATATGCTCTCTAACCTACCGATTCCTGACATAAAAAGATCTCTTTGGGATTTCGTTCGCTCTCTGGGGGGGAATGTTGGTGAGGGGTTCAAAGGTCCGGAGGTTCAAAGGCTGTGTCTATCTCTCCATGCAAGGCTGCCTGGCGTACCCAAAAAAACGAACAAACACCGGTTTTCTTTTTCAGGCCGCAAAGCTTGAGGGTTCGTTCGCTGGCCAACTGCCATGCCTCAATATCTCCAAACCGTCCGATTCTCAATCCTGAACCCCTGAACCCACACGCCAAGGATATCCCTTGCCTTTAGGAACGCTTTACCCCATACTAGCAAACCTGCAAAGGAGCATAACACCATGAAACCCAATCCGATATATGCGAAACACACCTACTGGCTCACGAAAACCGAGGAAGCTCGATTAGCGGAAGAGTTGAAGGCACAAGGAATCAAACTCAAATCGGCCAAGGGCATCGTATGCACCCCCCTGGATGAAATCAACAAAATATCCAGCGTCGCACCGGAGGTGTGGGATGACACCTGCGAGAGGCAGGGCAGCTGGTACCGAGAGTCCGACAAGAACGGTCTCTATCTTGTGATCAGCAGCTTTGATCTGAAAGGTTACGAGAAACAAAAGGCGGCCACCATTACCAAATCGGACTTCACCCCTCCGCTATCCGCAACTTCGGAGGAAAAAACGGCGATGGTTCATGCCCCTTCTTTTACCGGCAAGGTCCCTTCCGCCTGGTCCGAGGTGGAAGACCTGGAAAAGCGCATCTACCTCAGATGGGCCAAGAGGCTGGGATCGAGTGTGGAAAATTATGACTTTCTTTTCCTCTCCCATACGGCCAATCATGCCAATTTTATCAACCCTCGGTTTTTCATTGAAAACGAGCATTCGATCATCCCTTACTCCATTGACCGAAGCGCTCACCTCTGCTCATGCTGCATCGAACTATTTCAGGTCATTGGTTCGGAGTACCCTGAAAAGCTGGTCCGACCCTGCCCGGGGGCCTGCATCTTCGCCCGACTGAAGCCGGACCAGTATCTCCTGGTAAAAAAGCCCGACGCTAATGGATCAAATGATTGAGGCCGAATCCCGAAAAAAAAGTTGATTTAGATTGGCAGGCCTTGTCCCGCCAAGGCGGGAGGACTTTTTCCTTTGCCTTGATATGGCCAACTGACTTTCACGAATTCATCAAATTGGGTCACTCTCTTAAACCCTGAACCCGCCGGAGGTTTATCCGCCTTTGGTGGGTTTATCCACCCCAAGAGGGCGGGTAAGCCCTAAACCTTTGAATCCTGAGTAGGAGAAATTTGTGCTTCGCATCAAAGACATCATTCTCCTTCTGGTCATCTTTTCGTCAATGCTGACCGGCATCCTGCTGCCCGAGGCCTTTGCCGTCCTCAAGCCCTATCCCCTCTATCTCATGATGGTGCTGCTCTTTCTCAGTCTTCTCTCGATCAGGGCAAGCTCTATCTGGCAGACCTTTCGAACCTCATCCAGGACGATTTCGGTTCTCATCCTCCTGAAGCTGATTGTACTGCCGGCAGCCGTCTACCTGATCTTTTACCTGTTCTATCCCTCCTATGCCGTGGCCGCCCTGCTCTTGACCGGTATATCGACAGGTGTGGTCGCCCCTTTTGTTTCCAATCTCTTGCAAGGGAGGAGTTCGCTGGTGCTGGTCATGGTGCTGCTCTCATCGATACTGGCCCCCTTTACCCTGCCGCTCCTCGTAAAACTGTTTCTGGGTCGTTCCACCGGCATTTCGCTTGTCGCCATGATACGGATGCTCTGCCTGGTCGTCTTCATCCCCTTCCTGGCCGTCCAGATCCTCAGGCGTATAGCCCCCGGCCTCGACGATAAACTCTTAAAATTGCAGTATCCATTGAGTCTTGTGGCCTTTGCCCTGATCAATTTGGGTGTCTTTCCACAATACGCCGATTATTTCCACCAGAGGCCGACCACGATCCTGATCGCCACGCTTGTGGCATGCGTACTCTCGGGAATCTACCTTATTATGGGGGTTGTCCCGTTCAGGAAGGAAAGCCTGGACACACAAATCGGGGCGGCCGTCAGCCTGGCCAACATGAACAATGTCCTGATTATCGTCTTTTCTTCGCGCTTTTTCGGACCCCTGGAACCGACCCTGGCCGCCATGTATATGATCCCTTTTTTCGGGCTCATCCTCCCTCTTCGCACCTACAGCCGGTGGCACAGGGCCAGGAATCGCAGGCCGGGCGATCAGATCACATCTTGAAAAGATACATCAGACTACCATGAAGTGCATTAAGGGGGAGAGAGGAAAAAGGTCAAGGGCAAAAGGCAGGGAGTAAGAAAGCGCCTGAGGCCCATTGCCGATTCTGAGTTGTATCCCGTTTTAAAGACAATTGCCCTTAGTGTTTGAAATAAGTGCCATTCACCGCGGATTGTTGGTCTTTGCTTACACTTGGTCTCCTGTCTCCTGTCTTCTTATTCTCCCCTTTTAGCTTCCCTCCCTTTCCCCTCTCAGCACCTATCAAAATCATCCTCAATTCGAACGATATCGTCTTCTTCAAGATAGTCCCCGACCTGGATCTCCAACAGAACCAGATCGACTTTCCCGGGATTTTCCAACCGGTGAAATTCACCCACTGGGATATAAATGGATTCATTGACTTTCAGGTGGTACTCGTTTTCCCCTTTTGTGACAATCGACTCACCCCCGACGATCACCCAGTGTTCGCTGCGGTGAAAGTGCTTTTGCAGAGATAAACGTTTGCCCGGCCTCACTTCGATGCGCTTCATCTTGTATCGGTCGCGTTCTTCAAGCACCGTATAGGAACCCCAAGGTCGATAGACCGTGGTGTGCTCCTGAATCAGTTTTTCATAGCATTTTTCCTTCTGCGCCTTGTCTTTCAGGAGCGAAACCACGCGCTGCACCTTTTGTGAACTGCCTTTCCTGGCAATCATCAGGGCATCAGGGGTATCCACGATGATCAAGTCGTTCACGTCAACGGTCGCGATGGCACGGTTGGAGAGAATAAGATTGTTTTTGGAGTCCACGTTGATGTGGTTGTCCAGAACCGTATTCCCGGATTGATCCATAGGGAATTCGCCGACCAGGGCGTCATAACTTCCGATATCATTCCAACCAAAAGAGGAAGGAACGACTTTGACCCGTTTGCTCTTTTCCATAACGGCATAATCGATGCTGTCCTTAGGGATATTCAGCATATCCTCCAAATCAATATGATAGATGCCCCTTTCATGGGTGTTGTTCTCAAATGCCGCCTTGGATCTTTCATATATCTGTGGAGCATGTTGTTTCAGCTCACTCAAAAATACGCCGGCCCTGAAACAGAACATCCCGCTGTTCCAGTAAAAATTCCCTTTTCTTATGTAATCTTCAGCCGTTTCTCTATCCGGTTTTTCCTTGAAGGACAGCACATCCAGTGCGCCGGCCGAATCATTGTCTCTTGAACCGTCTTTGGCCTCTATATACCCATAACCCTCTTCAGGATAGCCGGCCTTGATGCCGAAACACACCAAATAGCCCTTTTCGGCCTCCTCTTTGGCACGTTGCAGGGCCAGGCGGTATTGATCCATATCATCGATCAAATGATCGGCAGGGGTCACCAGGGCCACATCATCTTCACCCACCATAAAACACGCCAAGGCGATTGCCGGTGCCGTGTTTCTCCCGATCGGCTCCAGCAGGAATCTTGTGCTTTGCGCCACCTCCAAATGCAGTTCATCTATCTGGTTCATGGCCATAAAGTAGTTCTCCCGGTTAGCCATGACCACATGCCTGCCGCAGGCCTCCAGGTTACGCAAATACGTGTCCTGGAACAAAGATTTGTCTCCCACCAGATGACAGAACTGCTTTGGAAAATTTTTCCTGGAAATCGGCCACAACCGGGTCCCGCTGCCACCGCACAACAGAAAATGGATCATATTGTTTTTCCCTATTATCTCTGATTAAAAATGTTTCAAAGGGGCCTTTCCGATGGTAAACACACTGAAACCCATGTCAAAAAGCCGCCGGCGGTCCAGGATATTGCGGCCGTCAAAAATAAAGGCGGGCTTTACCATGGATTCAAAGATTTTACTATAGTCCAGGTCCTTGTAAAGATCCCACTCCGTCAGCACGGCAATGGCATGGGCCCCTTGGGCCGCCCTGTAGGGATCAATCTCAAATGTCAGGTCGCCTTTTTCATCCCCAAGATCCACCCTCGCGTTTTCCAGGGCCTTGGGATCGGAGATCACGATCCGGGCCCGCTCCTCCAGCAGTCCCTTTGCCACATGGATCGCGGGGGACTCCCGAGTGTCCCCTGTATTGGCCTTGAAGGCAAAACCGAAGAGTGCGATCCTCTTGCCCGCCACCGTGTTGAACAGGTTGCTGAGCATGTTTTGGATGAATCGTGTTTCCTGCCATTCATTGATCTTGACCACCGATTCCCAGTATTGTGCCACTTCATAAAGACCATAGCCCTGGGCGATATAGACGAGATTCAGGATATCTTTTTTAAAGCAGGAACCGCCGAAACCGACACTCGCTTTCAAAAAATTGGGCCCTATCCGGGAATCCGTCCCGATGGCATAGGCCACCTCGTCGATATCGGCTTCCGTGCGCTCACACAGGGCGGAGATGGAATTGATGGAAGAGATCCTCTGGGCGAGGAAGGCATTAGCCGTCAGCTTGGAGAGTTCCGAACTCCAGACATTGGATTCGATGATGCGCTCCTTTGGAACCCAGTTGGCATAGATGTCCACGATGGCCTGTCTTGCCCGGATACCCTCAGGGG
>CAYNYM010000032.1:0-14918 GCA_964401325.1 uncultured Desulfobacteraceae bacterium
AAGTTCATGGACTGCTCGGGTTGTTTGGGTTTGTTGGGTTTGTTGGGTTGTTTGGGTTTGTTGGGTTTGTTGGGATATTCGGGTTTGGGGGGGGCAGGATGACAGTCAAGAGTGTGACCATTGACAGCGTACCTTGAGCGAAAAAGACAAGATATTCATCGCAGATCCACCCCAGTTAAATAGGCTTCGCATTTCACTGGGCAGGGAGCCATCAGAGAAGACCATAATACTTTTGTTTTTTCTGTGATCTCCCACCGGGGCGTAGGCCTATGGGCTGGAGACTGCGATCTCTGTGTGAGATAATTCTTTTTCTTTTCATCACGCCCGCCTGGCCAGCTATGTGGGGTTCGCTTTGCTCACTCAAGACTCATCCTGTGGAATCTTCCGCCGGAGGATGGCTTGAGGCGCTGAGGATATTATCCTTACCCTTTGCGATGGTTGCGCCCCATATCGTATCAATCAGATACTGCCTAAGATATAAATCCCTGCGCGCAGCGCATGACGATTTTCTCCTGCCGGCCTCTCACCGGCAGGAGAAAAGATCTTTCCTCTCTGCGTCCTCCGCGCCTCCGCGGTGAATCCTGTCTTTTCTCTGAGTGAATTGCGTGAGGGCTTCGAGCGTTCTTTTCTCCCCACCAAGTGCCAACTATTCAGACACAGGGGTATTGGAGTAAGGGAAGATGCGCGCCTATTCCTCGCCGGTGACCCCTTGGAGATAATCGTAGACGGCCGACCTAACGACTTCGGCTACTTCATCCGCCAGATGCCCTATCCTCTCAGAAGATGAAAGATTGCCCATGGTGAGGGTTCGGGACTTGCCTAATTTTCTGTTTATCTCTGCAAGGCTGAAACCCTTGCTCTTCAACCGTTTGATCTCTTTGATAACAATAAGGTGCTCCGGTGTGTATCGGCGCTGGCCTCCCTGGGTCCGGAGAGGGACGATAATGCCGTCCAATTCCTTTTCCCAGAAGCGCAGGGTATGTTTCGATACCTTCAGCTTTTGGCTTACTTTCTGAATGGTGAATCCTTGAGGCATGTCATTCAATTCAAGGGATAGAGGTGAAGGGTGAAAGAGAAATCCACTCGCTTGAGGATCACTTCTCTTAAGGCAAAACAGCTTAGAGGTCAGGGCAGGAGCCGGAAGCCAAGCAGGCTCCGCCCCTTTGGGTTACATTTCAGTCACCCATTATAAAACCCAAACCATCTATGCGAAGATTCACAAGAAATATAAATCGGCTGAAATTAGATTTAACTTTAACTATAAAATCGCTACGCGATTTTATGCAACGCGGCTTCGCCGCTTTAAAAAACTAACACCACCGAAGCTTTTATTCGATGCGCCATTTTATCCTCATCACCTGGACCCTCGGCCCAGTAAGACGATTTTAACCGTATGCAATATCACCAGAAGATCCATGACCATGGACATATTCTTGACATAATAGAGATCGTATTTCAATTTCTCGAGGGCATCTTTCTCGGAGGCGCCATAGGGGTATTTGATTTGCGCCCACCCGGTCAAACCAGGTTTCACACTGAACCTTTCATGATAATAGGGAATTTTTGGTGTAAGTTTCTCGACAAAGAAAAACCGCTCCGGCCTCGGCCCCACGAAACTCATCTCACCCTTGAAGACGTTCCAGAGTTGAGGAAGTTCATCGATACGCAGTTTTCGAATGATTCTACCCACCCTTGTGATCCTTGGATCCTCCTCAGTCGCCCACACGGGACCGGATTCTTTCTCGGCATCCGTCTTCATGGACCTGAATTTGTGGAGGATGAAAATTTTGCTATTCTCTCCGACCCTTTCCTGCGAAAAGATGACAGGCCCTCTCGAATCGAGCTTGATGGCCAGTGCAACCAACAGCATAAAAGGAGACAAGACCAACAGCATAAAGGATGCAAGCATCAGTCCCGTCAATCTCTTTACAGTCTTACTGGGCTTGGACTTTCTAAAACCGTCGGAAAAAATGAGCCAACTCGGATTAATTTTTTCCACAAGGATTTTTCCGGTTATCCTTTCATAGAAGCTCTCCCCGTCAATGACGGATAGGCCTTTCACTTTGCAGTTCAGAAGCTCTTTATAGGGTAAAACGCCTCTTTTTTCATCCACTGCCACAATAATATTCGATGCCTGCTCCGCCTCCGCAAGGTCACATATTTCATCGAAACCATATCGGACCGGAATATCCTCAATCCGGGATGACCCGTTTCTCTCCTTTTCGTGACCCAGCACCAACCTGATATCAAAACTGATGTCCTTCCTGCGCTTCACTTCCGTCATGATGTCATTGGCCAGTTCTCCGGACCCAATCATGATAGCCCTTTCAGAGAAAAGCCTTTTTCCGATCACCAGGGTATAGAGAAACCGCCATGAGACCAGGAAGAGAAGCAGGAAAAGAATGCTGAAAAAGAAAATCCATCTCCCGATAATGGCATCCGGCCACACGAAATAGACGACGGCCAGAATGATGGATGTCATACCAATGGATTGGATCAGACGCGTCGCGAGGTCGACCATGTTTCCGTCGTAGTTGAACTCATAAAGATCGTTGAAGTACAAACTGATCTGTGTGACAGCGGACACGAGCAAAATCTTCAGCCAGAGCACCTCTATGAGTTCAGTAAAGGCGATCTCTTCCCCCACATTGAAATATGAGGCCAAAGACACTGCCATATAGATAAGCAGGCCCTCACCCAGGATAAAAATTATTTTCCTTAAAGAAAGATACTGTCCGAAGAAGCGAACCAAAAATCAACTCCCTTTTGCCGACCAAAAAAATAAATCATTCATTTCAATCTTGCAGTCACAGGTATTTTCACCAACAACTAAAAGACAAGCCTTTTTTTCTAATGCAACAATAAATATTCAGACACAGTCTCCTAATTATTGAAATACAGATTCACCACAAAGGCGAAAAGAACGCAGAACCTGTTTTTATTTATGGTTCTTGCTGACCGCTGATCGCCGATCGCTGTTAGCGCTCATCCGGCAATGGTCATTTCCGGATGAGCACTAGTTATAATATTTCTTATAATATCTCTGATAATCCCTGTGCGCTGCTGAATATCCATTAAAGACAATACCCAATATTTTATCACGCCCGATATTTTCAATAGTTTTTTGAATCGCATTCCGGGGCGATTTTCTTGCCATGACAACAAGAATGACCCCATCGACATGTTTGGCAAGGACATTGGCCTCGGCAGTCACCTGACTCGGTGTTGTATCGATAATGATGAACCGGTCGTCATATCTTCCTTTTACTTCTCCTATAAAGTTCTCCATCATCTTTGAAGCAACCAATTCCGCAGGATTTTTTGGGCTCTTTCCAGCAGGCAGCAAGGACAGTTTTTCAATTTTCGTTTTTATAAAAAGATCGGGCAACTCCTTTTCCCCGATCAAGTATTCATAAAGGCCTTCACTCACCCCATAACCAAACATTTGATGGAGCTTAGGTCGCCGCAGATCACAGTCCACGAGTAATACATGTTCGTCAATACCCAACGCGATGCTTGCACCCAGATTGGCCGCCACAAAAGTCTTCCCCTCCCCGGGGAAGGCACTTGTCACCATGATAGTTCTCGGTCTTTCATGATCCTTTGCAGACAAGATCTGACCACGAAGCACCTTAAAATTCTCGGCATCCACTGATTCGGGGGCGGAAAGGACAACCAGCTTATGATTGTGCTCCCGGCCGACAGGGGGCCTTTTGACCCTGACCGGTTCATCTTTTTTGCGCACAACTTTCTCGGGTTCGGTCTGATGCAGGCTTTCGACCTTTATGGTTGTCTCTTTTTCGTGTTTTTCCAATGCGTCGGATATTTTGCCCATTTCATTCCTCGATGGTCTTTTAGAATCAAGCATAAAGTAGACAGTGGACAGGATACAAGACAGGATTCTGCGCTCCGAACAAATCCTACTATTTCATTGATCGCATACAACCGTCTAACAGTCTGGCTACCTCATCAATGTCATTCATCAATTGACTGGTATCTGCGTAACCCAAATCTTCTGCCAATATCAAATAATATCGAGTTTCTTCTAAAAATGGTTGAGATATATTGTAGAATCGTAACTGTTCAGGTTGTTTAAGCTGTAGGCTAAAGGCTATTAGCTTCCGAACCCTTCGCTATCGCGCATTGATCGAAGCAGGGCACCCAAAACCTTCTCGGCTTCCACAATACATTTCTTCTTTGGGGAATTCCCTGGTTGCCCGATATGTGATCACGCATATTCCCTTCCCGCGGTACCTCACGGCCTAAATGCCTACAGCCTATCTAGCTGAGTAGTTACCCCCTCTTCTTTTGAAACCCTCTGCGATATTTGCCGGAATAGAAACGGCCGACCGCCTTATCTGTGAGATGAGTCCGAACAACTCATACTTGGAAAAAGCTCTGGTCAATCGGCACATTGTCAAAACAAAATCGTGGCTCTTTCGCCATACTACGAGATCCCGAAAAGTTCTGGCCTTTGGCTTCGCGCCAGACGCGTCGGTATCCTCAGAAGTCTTATTATCAGGCTTCTGCTTTTTCATGCCGTCTCCTTTGAAAAACCTCCATATTCCGCCTCACAACTCCCGTCTTCTCTCTTCTGTCTTCTCTCTGCCCCCCTCATCTCATCTCCAACTGAATCGACTCCGCATAGTCTGAGATCCCCCGCCGCTGGATAGCCGCGGCATAGGCCTCGCTTTCCCTACGGCCCTTAAAACTCCCGAGGGTTACTCGAAACATCTTTCCCTTTTGGGGGTTGTAAACAGGCATCATATAGACTTCATAGCCGTCATGCATGAATTTTTCAAACAGGGCCCGGGCCTCTTCAAAGGGTTTGAAGGACGCGACGTGAACCGTAAAAATAGGAGACTGCGCGGAAGGAGTTTCCATGGGGGGGAAAACAATCTTCTGGCCGACCTCAATTCTATTGACATCCTTCAAGCCGGGATTGTGCTTTTGGATCAGGTTGACGACTTTTTCGTCGGCAAAACCATAGACCCCTGCCACCAACTCCAAGAGAGTATCCCCGCTCTCGACGGTAATCGTTTTCCATGCCTTTTCTTCATGCAGGGTCTTAGAATTTTCGACTTCCACAGGACGGTCTTCTTGAAGGACAGAGGGAACAGGGTTTTGTTTTTCTTCCTTTTCTACGCCCGCCACCCGGTCTTCCACCGCCTCACCGTCATTCTCTTCAATGACTTTATTTTTCACTTTTTCCGAAAATTCAGTTGGTTCGTCTTGAACCGGCTTTGGATCAGATCGAATATCATTCGGTATCAACCTGGTATAATTGTTTAATACATCCCGACCCGTCGGTGTGCCCCCGAAGACCAGAACAAGGAGGATCACGATCAGAACCACCGCCCATTTCCACGACCGGACTCTTTTCCGGGTCGCCGCCTTTTCGCCTTCGGGTTCTTTGTCCTCCTTCTTGTCTGAACTCAAAAAGGACCCCTCCAGCTTCATATCATCGTAACAGGCCTTGATCATGTCCGGGGTAATTTTTCTTTTCCCCCCGGAGTAACTGAGCAACAATGCGTTGTCGGCAAGGACGTTAATCATCCTCGGGTAACCCGAAGAGTATTCATGCAAGGCCTTTATCGTCTTCTTCGGGAAAATTTTGTCACCCTCTCGAGTTCCGGCTATTCTCATACGGGTCATCACATATTCACTGGTTTCTCCCAAATCAAGGGGAGAAATATGATGCCGGATGCTGATCCGCTGAAGAAGGGGACGACACCTTGCCTCACTCAGGTGTTCGTTGAGCTCGGGTTGCCCTACAAGAAAGATATTGATCAGTTTTTCATCGGCTGTTTCCATGTTTGAAAGAAGCCGAATCTCTTCAAGCAGTTCAAAGGAGAGCTTCTGGGCCTCATCGACGATAAGGACGAAATTTTTCCGATGCTGAAGACACTTTTTCAAGAACGCTTCAAATTCCAAAAGAAATTCCGCCTTGGATTTGAAATGGACCTTTTTTTTGAGCGCCGAAAAGGCCAGGTAATTCATCAAATCATCGACAGACAAGAGGGGATTGGACAAATACACGTACTCGACGCTATCGTTCAGGTTGCCCAGGAGTGCCTGAACCATGGTCGTCTTTCCCGTTCCCACCTCCCCGGTGAGCAGGATAAAGCCTTTCCGTTCATCAACGCCATAGGTCAAGAGGGCCAGGGCCTCCTTGTGGCTTTCGCCCAGATACAGGAAACGCGACGAGGGTGTTAGATTAAACGGTTTTTCTTTTAGGCCAAAAAATTCAGTGTACATGGTTTTCGAACGTTCCGTCCCGCATAGGCGGGATCAGTGATTCTTGATGTCACATGGAATTCAATAAATTCCTGACATACTGCACCGTACCATCCACTCCCTTTGCGGCAACAACAATGCCTGCTGCAGAGAGAAAAAAACCGGAGGCAATAGAAAAGGCGACCAAAATGCTTTTTCTCTTGCGGCCCTTGATTTCGCCCTCCGTATATCTTATGGGCATGCTGACCAGGACGGGTATCTGGAGTTCCTTTTCCACATCTTCCGGATTTCTGTAGGACGTGTCCAAGAACTCAACGCCGTAGGCCAATCCCCCTCCCAGGCCAAGACCTAAGACGAGCACGAACAAGAGGATCTTCCGCAAATCAGGCTCCACAGGTTTCTCCGGAAGCCGGGCAGGGTCGATAACGCGAAACTGCTCACCTTTTTGCTTTTTTTCCATATTCAATGCCAGTTCGGCTTCCAGTTTCCTATCCAACAATGATTTGTAGAGTTCCTTCAAATTCAAGTAATCTCGGTTTATTCCAAGAAGCTCCTGTTCTCTTTTCGGCGTTTCTTCCACCCTGATGCGGTGAATTTTAATTTGTGCCTGGGCCTTTTCGATTTCGACCTTCAGGCGCCTTATCTCCGCATTAATTTGGTCGAGCTGCGGCTCAAAAAGATTACCGCCCAATGGAAGCTCGGCCATTGGGGCTTCCTGAATGGGTTCGGTTTCCGGCTCTGCCTCCTCTGATTCGGCTTCTTCCGCCTCCAGTTTGTTGATCATCTCCCTCACACGTCTCACATCAGGATGGTTTTCGGTGTATCTGGTTTCCAACATCTTCAATTGCTTCCTGAGGGCTTCCAGTTCCCCCGATCCAAAGCCCTGAGACTCCGACGTGTCGTCATATTCTATCAACGAGCCCGAGCCCTGCAGGTTCGTCATTTGCGTTGACATCATCTGTGTTTGGGTCATCTGCTGCTGGATGATGAGTTTTCTGTTCTCCGCATCGCGAAGGGTCTTATTCAGTTCATTTATTTCGTTTTGAATTCTATCGAGTATTCTTAAATTGGTATTAAGGTGCTCCGGCATGGCCCCCATATATTTTTCACGGTAGATCTTGAGCTGTTCCTCCTTTTCAGCCAGGCGTTTGCGCACGGATTGAAGTTCATCAGACAGAAAGTCCGAGGTGCCGATCGCTTGGGCCTCGCGCATCTTGAGGTTCTCGCTGATAAAATTGGAGGCCAGGGCATTTGCTATCTCCATGGACCGTCTCGGTATGCTGTCCCGAAAGGCTATTTCAAAGGAACTCCCTCCTCTACCTCCTTTGCTCACGACATTGAGGAGTATCCTTTTTCTGACCCCCGCAACCTTGGTCTCCATGATCATCTCCTTGTCGCCATACAAACCGTATTTCTTGATGATCGATTCCAGATTTGTGCGGCTGGTCACCTGTTGGGAAATCGTCCTCAAACGATCCTCGATATCCGCCGTCACAATGGGTTGCACGTAGCTCTGAGGGACTCTCTGAGGCTGGACCAGGATCAATGTCTTGGATTCATAAATTTTTGATTTCGTCAGGGCATACCCCAACCCGATAAGCAGGGTGACTAAAAAAGGAATCATAACCCAATACTTTCGCCTGACGGCCATGTCGAGATATTTTTTAATTTCGACCGGTTCCATAGAGTTCCTCGAAATAGGGATAAAGTTGTTGCGTTCAATGATCGCTTCGCTCAAGGAGCGTTTCACTTCAGGTCAAGGGTTAAAGGCAAGGAATGACCGCTTCCGAAGATTCCGCCTTCATTCTCTATTCTTCGGCAAAAGTTTGATTTAACTTTAACTTGAAATGACTATAACACAATCGCGGACGTTACAGTAAGCAACATTTGGGAGTTGAGGCAGGAGATTTCACTTACGTGGGCAAAATGATCCGGGTCAGAATGGCGCGGCTTTGGCAAAACCTCTGGAAGGAGACAATTTGCAAATATTGGAATTTCTCGACCCGGGCACCTAAAATTTTAAAGAACATTTCTCACTCCCGGCCATGCCTCCGGCAGGGAAAAAAATCTCTCCTCTCTGCGACCTCTGCGTCTCTGCGGTGAATCCTGTCTTTTCTAACCGCCCATTCGCTTCGCTCACTCGAGACGCAGAGAAAGGCTGAACAGCAAAATAAGATAAATCTACATGAATAATTATCAAATCATTTTGGTTTTATAGTTTGTCGCCGTGATCTCTGTGTGAGACATCCTCTGTTCTATTGACCTACCAGATGAAAAGCCGGCTCCCACTGAGGGACAACACGACTTTGTTTGAAGTATAGTCCTCCGTATCCAGGTCATCATCCCTTTCAGCGTAGTAATAGTTGAGGGACAATGAAAACCATCGCATGAATGCCCAGCTGAGACCCACGTTGCCGCGGAGGGTATTCCAATCTCGGTCGGCCCGGTCCTCCGTATCCATTCGATACGAGGCCCCGGCATGGGCTGAGAGCGCTTGCATGAGTTGGTATTGGAGACTCACCCCGACGCTGTTGTAGCGCGTAAAACCCGTTCTATCTGCATCCTGATAGGACTCGTTCCAGCCTCCCATGCCATCGAACGTCACACTCCCTCGTTCAAATTGCTTCGTAAGGGCGACATTATACGTGGGTCCGCTTTCATCCTCGGACCTATCGTTCTTCTGGACAAAGTATCCCACGCCGGCCGAAAGGTTCAGGCTTGAGGAAAAGGCATGGTCGATGCCCATATCTCCATCATGAATGTCGTAATCCTCGGAGTCCCCCTCGAAATTCCGCGTGGTGAAGGTATAACCGATGAATCCCGTACTGTGCGGGCTAAAGCGGTGCCGATATTTCGTTCCGATTTTATGCCCCTTGTAATCATCTCCGGCCTGAAAGCCGCCATCATTCCAAAAATCCGCCCGTGTATAGGTATAATTTGTTTCAAAGCCGTGTTTTTCGTTGAACCAGTACGTGAGGTCGGCATCGGCGTTCTGGGTCACACTGTCATCGATCGTGATGTCGTCGTTTTCGAGGCGCGATTGACCATACCCGACGGAAAGGATGTTTTCCGGACCGAAGGTATATTGCAGACTTGTATTCCCGTTGTTCCTCCAATACGGATTTCGGTCTCTTCTCTGAGCCTGGATATCCTCCGTTTCCTCAATAGGTTCTTCCGATTTGAGGAAAGTATCTGAAAGATGAAAATTAATATGCTGGCTCAGTTGCTGATCATAGCCAAGACTCCCGGAGTGTCTTACGGTATCATCCTCACTTCTCTTGTCGTACCACACAAAAGAAGGGGAATAATAAAGCGTGAGGTCTTTATTCTCCGCCTGCACGCTCAGGTTGAACGCCGGCGAGACCGCGGTGATATAATCCGATTGCTCGCCGGTGCTGTCTAAATCGATATTGTCGTCGTATGTTTCGCTGACCGAGATGCTGGGGGTAAATTCAATGCGATTTTGAGAGAAAGACGGTCGCGGAATCAGTAAGCAAGCCAACATAAGAAAGAAAGAAACAAGCCTCATTGCCCTCATCAATGCATTTTCCATTTTCATTTCTCCGCTCCCAGGTGAAAGGTGAAAGGTAAAAGGTGAAAGGAAAAGATGACCCTCTAACCGACACCTACAAGATCGGCGTTCAGGAAGTTTCGTCTCGCTTTAATCAGACCGGACAACATTGAAGATATTTCATTGGCTTCCTTACGGCACCATAATCGTATCACCCGGTTTCAGCAAAATATTTTGTCCAGGATTCTTCCCCGAGATGAAGTCCTTATAATTGAACGGAAGACGTGTTTCTTTCTGTCCTTCACGCCGAATAATAAGGATATTCTTTTCATCCGCCCATTCTGCAAAACCGCCGGCTGTGCTCAAAACCTGCAGGACCGTCATTTCGGAGAGCAGGACAATGGGGCCGGGATTTTTGACCTTTCCAATTAAATAGATGGTTTGGCTGCGGCTCTGTTTGACAATGACGGTGACTTCCGGCTCTGTGATGAATTCTTTGAGCTTGACGGTGATCATTTCTTTCAGTTCCGTCACCGTTTTCCCCTCCGCCAAGACCTCTCCGATAAGCGGGAAGGTAATCCGACCATCGGGCATGACATTGAGATCCTGCGTCAAATCGGGCTCTTTCCAAACGAAGATATTGATCACGTCGCTGGGTCCGATGCGATATCTTCGCTCCCCGGTTTGCGCTTCGGTATCCGCTGAAGCGAGAATCACGGAAAAAAACGGAGAGATTGCCAATGAAAGGCAAATAACCAGGATCAGCCGAAATAAAAATGTACAGTCTTTTTTCATGGTGGTCTCCGTGACTTGGTTCCTTTATTTAGTCAATAATCCGGGTCAAAAGGGCACGGGTTTAAAAGCACCCTGAATGGCCGCTATGCTCAGGGAGTGCTTCGCCTGGGGACCGATCCCTTCAGAAACCGGGTCTCGGGCAAAAGGGGACAAGGTTGTGCGTCAGCACGGCAAAAAACAACTATTGTTTTTTTTCGGAGGAGTTATTGGGCCTTTCAATGCCCAGATTCTCGATTTTATACCAAAGGGCCTTATAACTGATTTTCAATAATTTTGATGCATTCACTTTATTCCATCCAACCTTGTTGAGTGCATGTAAAATGGCCTTTCTCTCTATGTATTCCGAGGACTTGCTCTTTATATCCATGAGGGACGTTTGGGTGAACAGGTCCTCGCCATTTTCCGATTCGGATTTCAGTATGCGCTTCGTCGCATGAAGGCCGGGTGTTGTTTCTCGACCATCGGCCCTCATATTTTTCATCAGATCCTCAGCGACCTTCTCGGGGCTCACGCCGACCATTAAATTAAGGACCGTACTCGCGAACTCACGGACATTTCCCGGCCAGCTGTAGTCATGCAACAAACGGTCCAGTCGCCGATTCAAGCTGAAATTTCCATTCAGATTGTAAATTTTGCGATATTTGTCGACAAAATAGTTAAACAATAGCGGAATATCCTCTTTTCGCTCCCTCAAGGGCGGCAATTCCACTTTAATAACATTTAATCGATAATACAGGTCCTCCCTGAAAAGCCCTCGACTGATATTCCCTTGAAGATCCTGATTCGTTGAAGAGATGATCCATGTGTTGACTTTAAGGTCCTCCGTCCCCCCCAGGCGGGTAAAATCTCCGCTCTGAAGTACCTGCAGGAGTTTTGCCTGGAGGACCATGCGCATATCGCCTATCTCATCCAAAAAGATGGCCCCTCCAGACGCGAGTTCGAACTTTCCGGGTTTCAATTTGTCCGCCCCTGTGAAAGCGCCTTTTTCGTATCCAAACAGCTCGCTTTCGAGAAGGGCCATGGGGAGAGCGGCGCAATTGACCTTGACAAACGGCCGCCGCCGCCGCGGCGATGCCGCATGAAGGAGCCGAGACACGACTTCCTTTCCCGTCCCGGTTTCGCCCAATACCAGCACGCTGAGTGCGGTGTCGGATACGACTCCGATGAGTTCCCTGATTTTTTTGATAGAGGGATTTTCACCGATCAATTGATATTCCATAATGTGGAAATTTTTTACATATTTTATCGATTTTGTCAATATTAAAGAAAAATTAAAACAAAAAAATAAGGCAGAACGAACTGCCTCTGCCTTATCTAAAATAAAAAATCGCGTTTATTAAAAAATCATGAGATCATAAAACCTCTGCGATCTGACACTGCTCTGCGATCCGACATGCGACGGCGCTCCTTCCCGTCCCTTGATGCGCTGAGGCTCAACACCTTGGAATTTCTCCTGTCCGTTCCGCTTCTCCGGTCCCGGCCGTCTCTTCGATCAGTACAGGATCTTCGATCCTCTTCCTGTCTTCTTTCAGGAATATGGCCGGAATAGGTAAAATGCCGACGTTCCACACTGGACCGCCTGCCACCATTATCTGAAATATTAAACACCACGTGTTGGTCGCTCACAACGATAATATCCTTCCCGTTTGGTGTAATCCTTTGTACATTATTCATGTCATGGGGACTAATCCGTTTTTACCTGCTCTACCCCTTTGGATAAACCTTACAGACCCGAGTCAATCTCTTACACGAAAGTATCTTTTAAAAATTTTCCGCTCGTAGAATCGACACAGACATATCGCGACCTGTTTTCCTAACCCAAGATCCCGCAAGCGGCAATAAATGTGCAGTGGGTTCATATAATGTTTGAATGCGGCTGTCATGATTCAGGTCACCGTAAAAATTCAGCAGACATGAACGCTTGAGGCCGAAAGAAACATCGACCGCTTCAAAAAAAGAGAAAAAGGAAGGAGGAATTCCTGGAGCTGTCCACACGCTATTTCCATTTCCCTATTTCGTTCCGATGATTCTTGAAACGATGAGCATCGGTTTGAGTTTTTTGTTGCCGTCCCAATAATCTCAGAGCAATGGACATGCCAAACGCAAACCAGACCGTACGCATCAAACATCAAAAAAATAGACCAATAATATTAAAACTTTACAACGCAGATTTCCCATAAGACCTGAGCCGGGCATGGCCTGCCCCGATACCCGAGCAGGCCATGTAATTTATTACCATTTTCTTGTGTAATTTATTACCAATAAACGGAAAAGATATACACAGCAAACTACTGATCGATTTTACCCCCTCTCCTTGAAAGACTCTTAGGCAGCAAGACTTCATCGCCTGGTCCCCTTTTTTCTCAAGGCTCCAGATTGTATTCATTGATCCGGTTCAACAGCGTCTTATAGCTGACTTTGAGTAACTGTGCTGCCTTTTTTCTGTTCCAATGGGTCTCTTTCAATGCCTGCAATATCGTCTCACCCTCCGCCTGTGAGACATACGCCTTTGTAATATTTTTCAGTGAAAAATCATCCTTTAAAAAAAACGCATCTATCTTCTCTTCATCCCAGGCCACAAAAGGAGGACTTTCATCTGGGGGGGATGAAAATTCGCTATTTTCTTCTTGCTCTCTGATGAGCAACTCACCATAAATAAAATTCCAATCTCGCAACACAATGGCCCTTCTCAGGACATTTTCGAGTTCCCTCACATTGCCGGGCCAACGGTAATCCATAAAATAGGTCATTATCTTATCAGGGATCGCCAGAATCTCCCGTTCAAAATCAAAGCAATACTTATTGAGATAATAATGAACGAGAAGCGGGATATCCTCCTTTCGTTTCCTCAAGGGAATCGCTTCAATGTGGGCGATATTGAGTCGGTAGAAAAGATCCTTTCGAAATGTGCCCTCGCGGACCTTACGGCCCAAATCGGCATTTGTTGCAGCGACCACACGGACATCAATCGCTTTGTCCCGGGTGCCACCCAGTCTCGACAGGACCTTTTCTTCAAGGACCTGCAAAAATTTCACCTGCAAAGAGAGATTGAGATCCCCTATTTCATCGATAAAAAGTGTTCCGCCAGCCGCCGTTTCAAATCGCCCAGGTTTGTTCCGGTGGGCACCGGTAAAGGCCCCTTTTTGGAAGCCGAACACCTCGCTCTCCAACAGATCATCCGGAAGCGCCCCGCAATTGATTTTTACCAGAGGGCCCTGACTCCTGTGTGACAGGCAGTGAATAGAGCGGGCGATCAATTCCTTCCCTGTACCGCTTTCACCGGTCACAAGAACCGTGATATCCTTGTCGGCAACCCGGTTAACCATTTCCCTGGTAGCCATGATTTCCCTGCTCTGGCCGATAATGATGGGGAATTCGGGTCCTAGGGTGCATTCTTCCTGTTCGGCCAACGCCTTCTCGATAGCCCGTCGGAGCCTATCGGCCGTCAAGTCCTCGCCTATCCGGCGAATACCTTCAAAGGCATCTTCGGCTGCGCACATCAATGGGCCGGTTTCATTCGAAAAGAACAAGATGGGAATCCGAATGTCACATATTTTTATTTTGTGAATACATTCCATCAGGGCATGGCGATCCAAGGAAGAACCCAGAATAGCAAGACCCGGTTTCAACTCTGCGATTTGTTTTACCGTGCTCTCCGGCAGAAGTTCAAACAGGGCATGATATCCGAGAGATTGCAACATCAGCCTCACATCTGTTTGGATTTTCCCGTTCTGCTCAATCACCAGGATATTTAATTTTTTTTTCATGGCTCACCGAACACTGATCGTGTTTTCTCGATTAGGCATACAAAGCATGAATGCGCCTTTGCTGAATCATGTCTCCAACGCCTGAGAGATAGTCAGGCTGATCTCCTCCAGTCCGCAGGGTTTTGTGAGATAACCTTTTATCTGAGTCTTTATCTCATCATCTATGCCATCCGGACCGGATTCTTCATATCCCGACACAATGATAATTCTGGCATTTCTGTCTATTTTCATAATTTCATTGATACAGGCTGTCCCATCCATCTCGGGCATACTTCGATCCATCAGGACAAGATCCGGGGCCAATTTTTTATATTTATTCAATGCCTCCCGGGGGTTATCAAAGGCAACCGCGATATAGCCGAGGCTGTTTGCCAGATGGGTCAGGGCCTCGAGGGTCGGCCGCTCATCATCGACAATGAGGATCTTCTGCCCTTTTCCGAATACAATTTGTTTCTGAGGCTCCGACTTTTCCAGGGTTTCCGGCTCCGACCATGGGAGGACGATCTTGAAGGTGGTGCCAACCCCCGGTTTCGAGGAAACCGAGATCGATCCCTTGTGTTCTTCTACGATGCCGTGGGTTGTGGAAAGCCCCAGGCCCGTTCCTTTCC
>CAYNYM010000033.1:0-14776 GCA_964401325.1 uncultured Desulfobacteraceae bacterium
TTTGGCCAACAACCCTTCGGGTACGGCCGAAAGGGAAACCCTGGTCGAAATGGCCGCTCTTCTGGTCCAGTCCTTCAATGATCTGTCCGGGGATCTGACCCAGTTCAAGCGGGAAATCGGTCTTTCTCTGGAGGCAGGTGTCAATAAGGTCAACCAGCTGACCGCGCAGATTGCCGACCTCAACGGACAGATCGTGAGCATGGAGGTATCGGGAACGGCCAATGACCTCAGGGACCAGCGGGACGCCCTGGTGATCGAATTGTCCCAGCACCTCAATATCAAGGCCTTTGAGAATGAGGTCGGAAACCTCATGGTCATGACCACCAGCGGGCATACCCTGGTAGACAGGTCCTATACCTACCAACTGGGAGCAGACGGCACGGACATCACCTGGGAGGGATCCGGTAACATGCAGGTGGTGATTACGGATAAGATCGACGGGGGAAAGCTGGGGGGATGGCTCACAATACGAGACGAGGTCCTTCCCAAGTACGAGGCCGATCTGAACGAACTGGCCGAGGCCGCCATCTGGGAAGTCAATAAAATACACTCCCAGGGGGCGGGGCTGGAGGTGTTTGGGCCGGGGCAGAGCGTCAGAGGGACGTATACCGTGGACCCGGATGGAGACCCTAGCTCAGACCCTCCAATTCTCCCCAATTCGCTCGCAAGTCTGAATTATGGAGACAAGATCGACTATGACGGCTCTTTTACCCTTTGGATCGGGGATGAAAAAGGGGCTGATCTCAAGTGCGTGCTGATTGACGGTCTGAGCCGCGATTCTGATCTGACGGCCTTACGGGACACTATCAATGCAGGGATTATGGCGGCCGGAGGAGGGGTGACCGCCACCGTGAGGGATAGTGCTCTCGTGCTCAGCGCGGCTGATAAAGTCCACACTTTCGGCTTCTCGGAGGACAGCAGCCATATCCTGGCCGCCCTGGGACTCAACACCTTCTTTGAGGGAACCGACGCCCTCACCATGAAGACCAATACTGTCCTGGACACCCACAAGGAATTTGTCGCCGCAGGCCTCATCCATCTCAACCCTACAACCGGGTTTGGGGAATACGCGGTTGGGGACAACTCCAACGCCCTGGCCATGAGCAACCTGCAATACATGAGTGTCGATATCGAACGGTGGACCTATGAAAGAGGACAACCCCCCACGTCCCAGACGGTCAACGACACCCTGGAAAACTATTTCCATTCTCTTGTGGGGGCCCTGGGGGTCAAGAGCCAGAGCATCACCCGGGAAAAGGACTACTCCCAGGTGATCGTGGAACAGCTCAACGCCTCCCGGGACAGCATCTCCGCAGTCTCTCTGGACGAGGAGATGACCAACCTGATCAAATTCCAGCAGGCCTATGCCGCGGCCGCCAAGCTGATCAGCACGGCGGACGAAATGTACCAAACCCTTCTTGAAACCAGATAGGGGATGAGGTTATGAGGATTGCCAATAAGACGATTTACGACAGTATCACCCGTAACCTGACCAAGACCTCCACCGAAATGTTCCGGGCCAACCAAACGGTCAGCTCGGGAAAGCGGATCAATTCTCTCTCGGATGATCCTGTCGGTCTTGTGGCCGTGCTGGATCTCAGGTCCTCCCAGGCCCATGTGGAGCAACTGGAGCGCAACATCGCCATGGGAAAATCATGGCTCAATATGGGGGAATCGGCCCTGACCCAGATCGAGGACGTGCTTACCGAGACCAAAACCCTTTGCGTTCAAATGGCCAATGCCACTCAGGGCGCCACGGAACGCAAGAATGCGGCCGCGGTTGTGGAAGGGCAATTCCAACAGATCCTCGCCCTGGCCAACACCCAGGTCGGGGGGAGATATATCTTCGGTGGGACACGGACGGACACCATGCCTTTTGTGTATGATGAGGGAACCGGTCCTGCCGATCCTGTCGATCCTGCCAAGGTGACCTACCAGGGAAACGATGTGCCTTTTTCGGTAAAGATCGGTAAAGTGACGGATGTGGCAGTGGGGAGAAACGGAGAGACCATATTTGGTGACGACGGGATGATCTGGGCTGATTCGAGTAAAGGACAGGACAATATCTTCAAGACCCTTCTCGATCTCAAAAAGGCTCTCACCGAGAACGACGTATCAGGAGTTCAGGATGCCATGGGAAAGCTGGACAACCATCAAGAGACCGTAAGGACCACGATTTCGAATACGGGGGCCAAGATCCTTCGACTCGACACCAAGGAAAATATCATTCAGGATCTGAAACTCACTTATACGGAAAGGAAATCCCAACTGGAGGACGCCGATCTTGCCGAGGCCATCATAGATCTGCAAACCAAGGAAACGGCCTATCAGGCGGCGCTGTCTTCTTCCAGCAAGGTGATGGCCCTGAGTCTGGTCGATTATTTGTAATAACATTCGGTTCTCATCGAGGGAGAGCCGTTTACAGACATTTCTCTGGAAACCATGGAGGGTACCAGTGCTCGTATTAACCAGGAAAGCGGATGAGAGTATCACCATCGGACAAAATATCACCGTGACGGTGTTGGAAGTCAGGGGGAATCAGGTCAGGCTCGGGATCAAGGCCCCGAAGGACACCCCTGTAAATAGAACCGAAGTCTACGAAAGCATCAAACAGGAAAACCTCAAGGCCGCCCTGTCACCAAGCGACCTGGAGAAATTCCGAAAGATGCTGACCGGAAGCAAAAAACCATAGGAAACCTTCAGACCATGATGCGAAAGATCACAACGACGCGATTCGGAAACGTGGAAATAGATGAAGACAGGGTTATTCATTTTCCTGAAGGCCTGTTAGGGTTTCCCGAGCAAAAGCACTACGCTCTTCTGGAACATACGCCCGCTTCGCCTTTCTGTTGGCTTCAGTCGATGGAACGACCGGATTTGGCCTTTGTGCTTACCAATCCATTTTTTGTGGACAATGACTATCTCAAAAACCTGTCAACCAATGAAGCGGCCCTCTTTCAGGACCCAAAGGGGGGCGAGGTCAGTGTGTTCGCCCTGGTGACCATTCCGCCCGGCAAGGTGGAAGAAATGACGGTCAATCTCCTCGGGCCCTTGGTCATTGAAGAAAAAACGAGAATCGGCAGACAGGTGATCATCGCCAGTGCGGGTTACAGCCACAGGCACCCATTCCTCTCAAAATAATCCCCTCTCCTATGGCTCCTCTTTTTCCATGCCCTCCCCACCCCGCCCTCAAGAATTCGACGACTTCGTAAAGCCCCAGGTCGATTCCATGGGATGATGCCCTGATCCATCATCAGGGCGTCATCTCTTTTCCACAGGCCGAATTCATACAAATAGTTTGAACACATTCGACACCCGGTCACGCACACGTGCGGGCAAGGGGTCGTTCCCGGCGTCACGGAGAGGTTCCCGGAGGGCACTGGGCGTGCACAAAAAAACATTGAACTTATCGAAAGTTCTGTTAAAATATTGGCGTCTTTTACACTTTTAGCCAAAATATTGGCGTTTTGATCCGCCGATTTATCAGACACGAACGTTTCGCGGAGACGAAAAAATGGCCGAAACAAAGGTCTTGGTGGTCGATGACGAAGCTAAAATAAGAGATTATTTTACCGATTTCCTGCAGCGTCAGAATTTTGATGTGGCGACGGCCGTGAACGGCGAGGTCGCCATCAGTATGCTGGCACAGGATTATTATGATGTGGTCCTTATTGACTTGAATATGCCGAAGGTGGACGGGATGACTGTTTTGCGGCACCTCGTCGATCACCATTATGACAGCATAGGGATTATTCTCACAGGCTACGCAACCATCAGGAATGCCGTGGAGGCCATGAAGGTCGGAGCCTTCGACTATCTGGCCAAACCGGCAAAAATGGAAGAGGTGTTGATGGTCATCAACAGGGCTCTTGAGTTCAGGGCTCTGCGAAGGGAGAACTTGGCCCTGAAAAAACAGTTAAAAAAGAAGTATAAATTCGAAAATTTTATCGGCGACAGTTCCCAGATGAATAAGGTGTTCAGGATTATTGAAAAAGTTGCCGACAGCGACAGCACGGTACTTATTCTCGGCGAGTCGGGAACCGGGAAAGAACTGGTGGCCAGGGCCATTCATTATCACAGCGTTAGGCGGGACAAACCTCTCATTCCGGTCAACTGCGGGGCCATCCCGGAAGAACTGCTTGAGAGTGAACTCTTTGGGCACGAAAAGGGGGCATTCACAAATGCCATCAGGACCCGAATCGGCAGGTTTGAACTGGCCGACGGTGGTACCATTTTCCTTGATGAAGTGGCAGAGATGAGCCCTCACCTCCAGGTAAAACTTCTCCGCGTTTTACAGGAGCATGAGTTTGAGAGACTGGGGAGCACAAAGACCATAAAGAGCGATGTCAGGATTTTGGCTGCCACGAACAAGGATCTGGAAAAACTCATTGAAGAGGGGACTTTTCGCGAGGATCTTTACTATAGGTTGAAGGTCATTCCCATTGAAATTCCACCCCTCCGAGAGCGTCGATCGGATATCCCGCTCTTGGTTCACCATTTTCTGGAAGTGATGACAAAGGCCAAGAATAAGAAAATCAAGGGCGTTCCGAAAGAGGTTCTGAACAGTCTAGCAAATTATGATTGGCCGGGTAATGTCAGAGAACTGGAAAATATTATTGAAAGAATGGTCATACTGAGCGAAGGCGATCAATTCACATTGGAGGATTTGCCGGAAAAGATCGCTGAAAGACAACCGACTGTGATGGAAATGCAGACGGGAATCCCGGACGAGGGATTTTCTCTCAGTCTCGCCATGAGTGAGTACGAAAGAAGATTAATCATCAATGCCCTTGAAAAGGCTGATTGGGTCAAGAATCGGGCCGCCAAACTTTTGAACATGAACAGGACCACTCTGGTGGAAAAGATAAAAAAACAGGGCATAGCGCGCGAATCGACTGTAAACTGAAAATGTCCTAAGGATCTTATCTCTACGCAAACATTCGGCAGAGGACCTATGCGATCCTCTTCCCCTGCCCGCCCCTCAATCCCCCTGATTGGTATATTATTACTGAAACCAAAATATTGGGGAAAATGCCTCGATGTTTTTTAACCCGCAAAATCCCCCACACTTGCCCACAGCTTTTTTCCTTTAATATGGAAAGCCTGGTCCTCTCCCCCATCCAATAGGGCGCAGATTTGGGGTGCATCGGGCCTTTTATTCAGTTCCCCGGCAAAGCCTATCTTCAAAACCGGGGCCGCAAGATTTTTTTAAGGTTTCCACCCGTGTTGCCGATATAAAAGTTGGAGGTAAAACGAAATGATCACCACACTTCAAATACGAAATGTCTTACGGGTATACGGTGATCAGTTAAAGAGGCGAAGTTCCTCTATTCAGGATAGTTTGAGGTCAAATCAGCAACCAGCTGATTCTGTTAGCATTTCAACCGATGCTAGGAGAAAGAAAATGGTCTCCGATATGTCAAACCATTTAATCTCTCAAATTACTCCTCATGATCACCAGGGAGACGCCGAAGGGGAGAGTTCGGCAAATGATCCGATAGTAAACCTGGAGAGCTGAGGATAGAAAACCATGTTCACCGGAGCAAAGCCATGAAGATTGATGATTCATATTCAAACATGACTCTCATGAGCAATTCAAAAGAGGCCGCAGCCAATAAAAGGACGGAAGAGCACACGGCTCAAACCCAGGGATCGGACAAGAGGGAAGAGTCCGGCGCGGAAATCGATTTCTCAAAGACCTCGGTGGAAATCAGTAGGGCCGCTGCGGCAGTGGAAAAAGATGCGACGAAAAGGGCGGATAGGATAAATCTGATCAAGACCCAGGTAACGGAGGGCACCTATGAGATGGATGCCACAAGAATTGCAGAAAAAATTCTCAAGGATGCCATCTCCACGCTGAAGGCACCTTAGTGTAGAGCCGAGCCGGAGAAAAAGGCCGCCCGCATGTGTCGGGTGGCCTTTTTTTATTTCAGTGGTAGGGAATGATAAACTATTTATGATACCGGAAAAGGTCTTGATTTGCAAGGTAAAGTCAGGCTAGTCGTAGAAAAAACTCTCAAAGTAGATGGTCTTTATGGGTCGGTCAGCATGCGTGTTGACGACTCTCAATAGATGGCGCTTTATAGCCTCAAAATTCCTTTCTTCGTAATGTGAAACAAGGTCCGAGGTGGTTGCAGACACCAGAAGATCATGTCTTATCCTAGGTAACTCTCCCAACAGGTGCTCTTTTTGTCTCTTGTCTTTGGATGGGATGGAAAATCCTACTCTCAAGTTTTTTCTGCCAATTGAAGTGACGATGAGACAGGTTATATTCCCCCCCTCCTTTCTGACAGGGTCCAGGGTGAAATCTGGAATGTGAATCGCCTCGCGGCATTGATACAGGACGACTGCAAGCGTGGAGAAGAAGAGGATGAAAAGGCATGTAATACATATGGTATTTTTCTTGAACAATTTTGATATAGCGCTTAAGATATTATATTAATAGCCTTTTTAATATGTTAAGGTCATTACCTAAAAAATGAATATAGAAACCGCAAACGCCCTGTTGCCCATTCAGCTTGATCTCCAACCTGTTGCGGCAACACATGGTCAGGGGATTGGCACCTATCGACACCATGGTCGCCTCCGTGGAGGCATGCGATTCGTGGGATTTGGGAAGAGAGGCGCGGATACCCGCTATGGTTCCTCCGGCCAAATCGTGCGCGGACGAAGCGTCCGCGGATCCCTGGTGGATATCTATGTTTAGGCCGGATTTTTTGACTGTCGTGCTATTTCGTCAATAGGCTGCGTTTTCGCAGAACCTCTCTCTGCCATCTATAGAGCCATTTCTCCAAGTCATTCTTATCTTCCTTCTCAATCTCCATAAACCGAAGGGCATAAAAACGCCGGCCTGTTTCAGCATCCTTTCCGGCTCTTCTAACAACGCTCTTGAGAATTTCAATTCGTAACTTAAAGACCCTTTTCTGGGCAATTAGTTTGATATTGCGAAGGGTTTCTCCGGGGTAAAGTCTTGTGCCCGGAACAGGCTTATCTAAAGGGCTTATGAGTGCCCCACCCAGGCTCAAGTTCAGAACACTATTCTCGTACCTTTTTGTGTCCCGATTAAATATGATTTTGGTCCCCGCTGGCGGGTCAATCCTGAAGTGGCCTCGGCGTTGTATTCTTTTAATATAATTAGGTACTTTTATGCGTATATCGCGGCCCTGTACCCCATCCAGAACTGTCCTGAAGGCGAAAGGAACTTTGTCGCTACCGATAAACTCGAAGGCCATCCTCTGTTCGTTGGTGCCATGAGGACCGGTATCCTGTAGGGTCTCCCTGAAATCCCTCGGAGAGTCGATTAGAAAGTAAGAGGTATCGTTTTCATCGATCAATCCGGTAATAATGGTCAGCCGTTCGTAGTCTTTCCCTAAGAGGTTTAATTTCAATACAGTCCGGTCTTCTTTGAGTTGTTCGAACAGTTTGATGATTCTGTCTCCATAGACCCTGTCGCTGGGGTATATGAGGTCTGAGCCTGAAAGACCGTGATAAAGACGCTTTATGTTAAAACGAGATAATGGCATGTGTTCGTCGGATTTCCTAAGGGGCATGCGGTTTTTCCGCTTCAACCGGAAGTGCCCGGCCTTCCTGCTCCCTTCCAGGTGGTTTCGGGAAGGCAAAAGAAAAAATTCGGGGATTGCTTCCGTTGGCTCTATCTTCTCGTTCAAGATTATGCAATGCCCATGCCATTTATGAAACCATTTGAGTCTTCCCGCGGTTTCCATACCGCGTCATGCGTGCAGTGGGCGAGTGACGCTCTCAGTTGATGTTCGCTGTGGCTTTAATTTATCCGCTCAGACCTTGAAAATGTTCATTTTTTCCCGCCAGGCGATTCAGAGAAAGGACCATGCAGAAACCCAAGGCGGCAAGGAGGAGTGCAAAAGCGGCCTCAATGTTCCATTGGGGCGGCAAGATGTTTGCCTGAGATAAGACGATAGAATGGCCGTGAGCGTCAATGGCACTTTCAATGGCCTTTTTCCAGGGCCAGACCTTCCGTAAGGACCCCAACATGAAGCCTGTCAGCAAGGCCATCGTAAAATCATGATGCCTTTTCAGCAGCCAGCTCAGAAGCCTTACAAAGGTGGTCAGTCCGACTGCGGCTCCTGTGGCTACCAGCAGAAGGGTAAAGACATCACGATGATTGACCGCTTCCAGAATATATTCATATTTACCCAGAAGCACGAGAATAAAGGACCCTGAGATTCCGGGCAGGATCATGGCACAGATGGCGATGGCGCCACTCATAAAAAGAAACCACCGGGTGTCGGGGGTGGAAACGGGCACCATGCCCACCAGAAAGTAGGCCCCGATGGCTCCAGCAACCATCCACATCGTGTGCGCCGCTTTCCAATGATCCGTATATCGACTGATGGTCAAGGCTGAGGCCAGAATGAGACCAAAGAAAAAGGACCAAATGAGCGCGGGTTGATTTTGGAGGAGCCAACTCAAAAGCCTCGCCAAAGTGAAAATCGCCAGGAGGATGCCGATGACCAGGGGGAAGAGGAACTGCCAAGAGGCATGGCCCATGGCATCTTTGATTCTCATCGAGGCGACGAGCTTCAAGAAACGCAGATCAAAGGAACGGATGGCGTTCAAGAGTTCTTCATAAATGCCGGTAATGAAGGCAATGGTGCCCCCTGAAACCCCCGGGACAACATCGGCTGCTCCCATGCAGAAGCCTTTGAGCGTTATGGCAAGGTACCCCATTGGGGAACGTGTGGTTTTCATGGTAGGCGCTTTCAATCTTGACGATGCTCCTTGCGAAGCAAATCAAGAACGGTTTTGACAGGGTTGAATGTTATGACGGGGACCTCGACGAAGATGGTATTCCAGTGGGCCATGGCCCCGTTCCAGAGTCCGGGGAGCTCCAGGGCCTTTAGTTCCTTTCCCTGAGCCGATTTGATGGAAATAAATCCGGTATCGGGATCCCGGAATGTTGTCAGCTCAAAAGGCCTCCCGAATTGATCACGCAGTCCGCACACCAGGTCCACCGGATTGAAATGGGTCGAAGACTCCCAGATATCGCGCTGTTCCCGGGAGTCCATGTCGACCTGGGAAGACTCGACAATTTGCAGAGAGGTTGTCGTGTCTGCGTTTTCCACCCAAAAGGGGCCACCCCCGGGCTCCCCTTCGTTTCGGACCATTCCGCAGACCCTTAAAGGCCGTTGGAGTTTGGAGAGGAGAAAATGGGCCTTTTCTTTGTCGGTATGCACGTGGAGATCCGCAGGAGGCATCAAAGAGAGCCGGCTCTGCGCAAATTCGAAGATTTCATCCACTTCATGCCCGCCAGCCGTACCTGTAGAGAGCCTTTCAAGATATTGAAAGAGAGTGTTTTGGATCTCCATAAGGTGGCCGCCAAGTGCCTTTTTGTAAAGGACGGTCTCCCCTCGGAACCTGTCAGGGACAATATTGTCGATGTTTTTTAGAAAGACGATGTCACCCATCAGGCGGTTGAGGTTTTCGATCAGGGCGCCGTGACCTCCGGGGCGAAACACGAGGTCGCCTGCATTATCCCGAAAGGGCAGGTTGTCTATGCCCACCGAAATGGTGTCCGTGGAGGGTTCCTGCAGAGAGATGCCGATATGAATTTTATTTGGGGCTCGTTCATAAAGGGAACGGACCTTCCGGAGGTGGTCCTTTATGTCGATTTCATATTCCGGAGATACGGTGAAATGAATTCTTGCGACATGGTTTGCGTCCGAGGTATAGGCTGCGGCCTCGACCAGATGTTCCTCAAAGGGTGTACGGCAATGCCCGGGATAGCGATGAAATTTGATCAAACCCTTGGGAATGCCGGAGAGATTGAGTCCCCTGCGGGAGAGGGTATATTCCAGGATCGGCTTCAAACGGGCGGTCTGCAATAGTTTTTCAATGTCAAGACCGTCACGGGCCAGGGTGGATTTGAGGTCTTCATAGAAGGCAAATAATTTGATGTTTCGTATAAATTCGTGGCAATCCCGGAGGTTGGGGTCATTCGTTTCAGACCAGTCGTAACGACCCGCGCGCTCGACGCTTTGATAGCGGTTGTTCACAGAGAGCAGAGACTTAAACATTCGACTAGCTGCCCCTGAAGCGGGCACAAAGGTCATGGCCCTCCCTGCGAGGGCAGCTTCTGAGAAATTTTTTCCGAGCCTCTTGATGTCTTCAGGATCGAGCACCTGAATGCCGTCCCCTGCCGTGCAGGGCCGTTTCAGCCGGACACGGGGAAATCCTTTCCCGAAGGATTCAATCTGGGCAACAACCCTCTCAGGGGCCATACCGCGCTCTTTGATTTGTTGCAGGTCCTTTTTGGTGAAAAGAGTACCGTCCATGTTTTCGCCCTTTGAAATCGGCTTTGAAAAGAGACTGCCATGACCCAAGACCTTCATTCTATAAAGAGGCTAAACTAATACGAAAACTCAAGGGGTGTCAACAATTCACCACCGACCCTGATCCCCATCAGGGCATTATCTGTCCCGTGCATCGCAAAATGGCCATGGGTCGTTTTTCCTCGCCTGCATTTCATCCCTTCCGGTGACCTGGAATTCTCCCGGATATCCTGACTTCATCAATGATAGCCGAATGATGCGGTGAATGTAGGATCAATCAGGCCATTGATAGCCGGGTCCTGAAGAATAGGCCGTTTCAGGATTCGGTCTATTGGCAGTTAGCTTTGTCGGGGAAGGGGTCTTCATGGAGGATTCGCCCCACAAAACAGGTGCGGTTCCTTGAAGCTCCTCCCTCCCGTCTCTCCCTGTAAAAAAATGGCAAAAGGGGTTGTTAATTCTGGCATAATATCCTACATAACATAGGAAAATTTAGTGGTCGCCGATTTCATCTCACCCTGAATTCAAGGCATGCCTTATAGGACAATCGGGATCAGACTTTTGCAGTGGGCGACAATCAGACCAATAGGAATATATTTTGGATCATTCTAATCCATCATTTGACAGTCAAAATCCCAGGATCTACACCATCAGTGCCTTGACAGAGGAGATCAAGGGGTTGCTGGAGGAGCATTTTGATTTCGTGTGGTTGGAAGGGGAAATTTCCAATTTCCGAACACCCTCATCCGGCCACTATTACATGGTGCTCAAGGACCAAAAGTCACAGATTAAAACGGTCATGTTTCGCCCTCAGGCGCGATATCTCAAATTTGTGCCGGAAGACGGTATGAAGGTAATCTGCATGGGCCGCATCGGGGTCTATCAGCCCCGCGGGGAATATCAAATTATCCTGGATTATCTGGAGCCGCTGGGCATAGGGGCACTGGCCCTTGCCTTTGAAAAGCTCAAGCGGAAACTGGCCGCACAGGGGCTTTTTGATCCACAGATCAAAAAGAACCTTCCCTTTTTGCCCCAGCGGGTTGGTGTCATTACTTCCCCGACAGGTGCCGCGATCCGTGACTTTCTGAAAGTAATACGCCGCCGGTTCGCCAATATCGAAATTACGATCCTTCCAGTAAAGGTCCAGGGTAGCGAGGCCGCCGGTGAAATGGTCGAGGCCTTGGAATTTATCAACGAAAACCTGAAAATGGATGTGATCGTCCTGACCCGTGGTGGGGGTTCCCTGGAGGATCTCTGGGCCTTCAATGAGGAGAAACTGGCCCGTGCCATAAGGGCATCACAGATTCCTGTGGTATCTGCAGTGGGCCATGAAATCGATGTCACCATTTCCGATATGGCGGCGGATTTGCGTGCTCCGACGCCTTCGGCTGCGGCTGAAGTCCTGGTGCAGGAAAAGGATGCCCTGGATGAACATATCGGGGAAATAAGGGATCGCCTGGTGTCCTCTCTGAACAACCTTCTTTCCTTCCTCAACCAGAGACTGGCCTTTCTCTCAAAGGGACTTGGTGACCCGAAAAGGAACCTAGGGGACACCTGGTTGCATGTGGATGAATTGAATGCCCGGCTTGTAAGGGCCATGAAATCCCTGGTCCATGAGAAAAAGCGGGTGTTGCTTTCAGAAAACCGGGCACTCTTCCTGAAATCCCCGCTCCACCTGTGCTCGAATCTTCAGCAAAGGATGGCCTTCCAGCAGCGATCCCTGGGGTTTCTGGTGACACGCCGGCTCAAGGAATATCAAACGGCCTTCAGTCTCCTGGCGGAGAAGGTCAAGGCCCTGAGCCCCCTTGCCGTATTGAAAAGAGGTTACAGCATCACGCGCAAGCTTCCTGAAAAATCGATTCTGAAAGATGTTTCGGATGTTGAGGAAAGGGATCGTGTGGAGGTGCTGTTAGGGGAAGGGGTAATGGAATGCCGAATCGAAAAGGTCATGAAATAGCAAGGTGTTTGATGGCGAGATACGAGAAGTCCGTGAAAATAGTGGTGGTACTGGCGATGATCGTTTATGGGGCTTTTCCCTGTTTATGCACGGCTTCAGATTCCCTTGAGTTCGACACGTTGCTTTCTTCCCGAGAAATTCCCCAGGGCGGGGTGGAACTCCTCAGCATTAGGGTCCATGAGGGTGAGACCCCAAAGGTGACCTGGCTGAACAAGGAAGTCGGGTTGGTCTTCGACCCTGAAGAAAAGGCATGGCGCGGCTTTCTCGGGGTTGACCTCGGGGCAGAACCCGGCAGCTATATCCTTAACATCAAGTCGATGCCCTCCGGGCGGCAAAAGTTGCTCGCCCTTGAGATCATCGAAAAGGATTGGGGTGTGCGCCGGTTGACCCTGCCCAAGAAGATGGTGGATCTGGATTCCAAGACGCTCGAAAGGGCAAGAAAAGAGTCAAAGGACATGAGCGCATTATGGCGGGCACCGGTGGACAGCCCCCTTTGGAGGGGAAGTTTTTTGAGACCCGTGCCCGGAAAGGTGCTGGGACCGTTCGGGCGCAGGAGCATCATCAACGACCAGCCCAGATCGCCCCATTCGGGCGTCGATCTGCGTGGCAAGAAAGGGACGCCCGTAAAGGCCACGAACTGCGGGAAAGTCGTTCTGGTCTGCAACCACTTTTTCAGTGGCCGCTCGGTGGTCATCGATCATGGGGGAGGCATTCAAAGCATGTATTTTCATCTTGACAGCATCACGGTGCGGAAAGATGAGATAGTCGAAAAGGGCCAGGTGATCGGACGCATGGGGAGCTCCGGCCGGGCCACCGGGCCCCATCTGCACTGGGGGGTCCGAATGAACGGCGCGCGGGTCGACCCCATCGGCCTGACGGCCCTGAGTCGGCAACTGGAGGAGTAATGGCAGGGAAGAAGTTTGACGAATTGATGCAGCGACTGGAAGAGATCGTGGACAGCCTGGAGAAGGGCGATCTTTCCCTCGAGGATTCCCTCAAGAGCTTTGAAGAGGGCATGAAACTGGTTGGGGTCTGTTCCAAAAAGCTGGAGGAGGCGGAGCGGAAAGTGACGATGCTCGTCAAAGACGCGGACGGAGTCTATACCCAAAAACCCTTTGAAATGGAAGATGAGGATAGCATTTGAAAATGGATTTGAAAACATACCTCAGCGCAAAACGAACGATCGTGGACGGGGCCCTGGAAAAGATCTTTCCCCATTTCGAGGACCCTTCGGCGGATATCGTGGAGGCCATGAACTACAGCCTCTTTGCAGGGGGCAAGAGGCTCAGGCCCATCCTTTGCATGGCCGGGGCCGAGGCCGTGGGCGGAGAAGGCCGATCCGTTCTTCCCGTGGCCTGTGCCCTTGAACTCATCCACACCTATTCCTTGATTCATGACGACTTGCCTATCATGGATGATGATGATATGCGAAGGGGAAAAGCCACGAGCCATAAGGTGTTTGGTGAGGCCCTGGCCCTGCTGGCAGGGGACGGGCTTTTAACCGAGGCCTTTCACACCATGGCCCTTACGGATGCCTCGGGCGGGATGAATCCCCTCTCCCTATTGAGAGTGATCGCCATGATTGCGGAGGCGGTGGGGTACCAGGGCATGGTAGGGGGCCAGGTGGTGGATATTCAATCGGAGGGCAAAGAGGTCGATTTTTCTCTCCTGGAGTTCCTGCACGCCCATAAGACCGGTGCCCTGCTCACCGTTTCCGTCTCTTCGGGAGCCATCCTGGGAGGTGGAGACGAGACCCAAGTCAAGGCACTCACGGAGTATGGCCGAAAAATAGGACTTGCCTTTCAAATCGCCGACGATATCCTTGATATCGAGGGGGACAGCGAGGAAATGGGCAAATCCCTCGGCGGAGATGTGGAGAAAAAGAAGACCACCTATCCCTCGGTCATCGGCCTGGAGCGATCAAAGACGATCCAGCGGGCAATTATCGATCAGGCCCTCGCGGCCCTGGAGTCCTTTGACCACAGGGCGGAGCCCTTAAGGCAGATAGCCGTGTACATCATTGAAAGAAAGAAGTAATGACAGAAAAAGATGAATACCGTTTTCTGAACGGGATCAACAGCCCGGCCGATCTCAAGCAATTGAAGATTGAGGACCTGCAAGTGCTGGCCTCTGAAATCCGTCAGGAAATCATTGAAACCGTGTCCAAGACGGGGGGGCATCTGGCCCCCAGTCTTGGGGTTGTGGAATTGACCATCGCACTGCACTATGTCTTTGATGCACCCAAGGATAAAATTATTTGGGATGTCGGGCACCAGGCCTATGCACACAAGCTGATCACAGGCAGAAGAGAGCGCTTTCGAACCCTCAGAACCTATGGGGGAATCAGCGGGTTTCCAAAAAGAGAGGAGAGTCCCTACGACGCCTTTGATACGGGTCACAGCAGTACATCCATATCCGCCGGTCTGGGCATAACCACGGCCAAGGCCCTGAAGAAGGAAAGTGCCCGTGTCGTTTCCGTAATCGGGGACGGTTCCATGACCGGGGGCATGGCCTT